>JAOZPO010000126.1 GCA_029932715.1 Halobacteria archaeon
CCACGATCTTCGTTCCTGCTTTTAAACTACTTGCAAACTCTTCTATCTTGATAAGCATCTGCTCTTTCGAGTCCAATTCTTGCTCTATTAATTTTATTATTGCACTACCCACGATTGCACCGTCTGCGAACTCGCAAACCGTTCTAACGTGTTCCCGCTTCGAGATGCCGAATCCTACTGCCAGTGGTACAGCCTTACCCATTGATATCTCCTGGTCTCTTATGGTTCCTATAAGTGGCTGTATCGCATCAGAAATTTTATCACGCGCACCTGTTACACCAAGCAGTGAGACGACATAAATGAATCCCGCAGCAGCATCCAGAATCTTTGTCATGCGTTTCGCCGTAGTCGTGGGTGCAATGATAAATATCAAATCGGTTTCATACCCTTCGCAGATATTTAGCAGTGGTTTTGACTCTTCAACCGGCAAATCCGGTAGTACCATGCCGCCTATACCTGCGGACTCGCAATCGCTCACGAATTGTTCCAGCCCTCGCTGCAATACCAGATTATAATAAGTAAGGCAGACTTTATCCACACCTTTTATCCCTGTGGCGAGATTGAAATAAATATCGGTGTCCATTCCTGCACGCAAACTCATTTCACTCGCGCGTTGTATCGTGACGCCATCAGCGATAGGGTCTGAGAATGGCAGACCCAACTCTAATATGTCCACACCGCCTTTGATCAAGGCATCTGCTATCTTCGGTGTGTCCTCAGCGGTGGGATAACCGGCAGTTATGAAGCCGATCAGTGCTTTCTCGCCTCTTTTAGTCAATTCTTTGAACTTTCCGTCTAAGGTCATCTCAACCTCTCTAATAGCTTTACGCTTTCCATATTACTATTACAACTTCCTGAATATAATATATCAATACAAGTTGTGGCGATGATTTTCTAACAATCGGAACCGATTTTAAAAAATCCATTTGAATTCTTAATAATTTAGGAAAACGCACTCCTTCTGTGACACCCACTGAATTCATCGAAATCGAAGCACGTATTCATTCAAATCCAATTGTTGTAATTATATCCCACAACTTGTTTAAGTTCCTTCTTCCTGTATCACGCATCGTACATATAAAAGTGCAAATATATATATGTATAGAGCTAATTGCTTTTACCAAAGAAGAGGGCAAAAAGGTGGAAATAGGAGAAGAGAGATGGAGAAGAAAGCAGGAATAGTAGGATTTACAGGCACTTTTAGAGGGATCATGGACAATGTAAAAGAAGGTTCCAAGGTAGTCTTCACCGGCTCGATAGCAGTATGCACACCGTTTATAGAATTGCTTGCGTATACAGTGAGAGACAGAGGTTTTGAGATGCTGTACGTACCGAAAGCGGTTGCGAGTGAAGCGAGGAAGATAAAGGAGATAAAAGGTGTTGGATACAGTGCGGTGGACGAGAAAGGTGACCCGAACGGTGCTGATGCTGTGGTCGTACTTGGTGGATTAGCGATGCCAAAGTTTGGATGCGCACCCGAAGATGTAAACACGCTGATCGCGGATATATCCGCAGGTAAGAAGCCGAAAATCGTTGGCGTTGGCTTTATGAACATATTTGAGTACGCGGGCTGGGATAAGAAGATAAACTTCGATGTGGTAATGGACACTACTATGGAGGCGATAGTCAAATAGATAGCAGTGGGGTCATTTTTATCGCCTTCACTTACTTCATGCGCCGACCGGGACTTGAACCCGAGTTAGAGGCTCTTTGCCCGTACCTTTCTATTCTGAAGGTTCTTCCTCCCTTCTTTTTGAAGAGAGAAAGGTTGATTGCTTGGTTGGCAAGCCTCTGTGATACCACTACACTACCGGCGCAATTGTTTTTAATATTTCTTCTTTGTTCTATTCTACTATATACTCTTCCCCTACCTTTGGCGATATTGCATCACATTCGAAATTGTCCTTCACCCATGCCGCGAATTCCACCGTATGCTCTCCATGTACCGGGAATATAACCTCAGTTCCGTTTCCACAGAACTGTGACACCAGTTTCTTCAGCTCTGCATCTCCCGCATGCGCAGAGAAGTCATACTGCTCTACACATGTATCTACTTTCAGCATCTCTCCGTTTGTCTCCACACGTCTCTCCTCTAACAATCTCCGCCCATTCGTGCCTTCTATCTGATAGCCCGTGAGCAGTACTTTACTCTTTGGATCGTCATGCAATTTCTTTAGATAGTACAGTACTGGTCCACCATTGAGCATCCCCGCAGTTGTAACAATAACGGAAGGCTCAGAAACTGCCTTTTTACGCTTCCTCGCATTTACAAATTTCGCATCTGAGAAAGCAGCATTTAAACCTTCTGCATCCTTCAAGAATTGGGGATGATTCTTGAACGTACGAAAAACACCCAGACCCATACCATCTACATAAGGAGTAAGCCCGTATGAATGCAGAATCATTACTATCTCCTGAGTCCTCCCCACTGCGAAACAGGGTACGATAGCCGTACCGCCAGCATACAGTGTTTCTTTTATGGAATCTATAAACTCATGCTCCTGCTCCCGCCTGTCTTGATGGTCTCGTCCATAATATGTACTTTCCACGAGCAAAATATCAGAAGAGGGCATTTCTGCAAGAGAAGCGCCTTCCATTAATCGCGTCTCTCCTATTTTTATGTCGCCAGTGTAATGCAGACTTATTGCCTCATCCTCCTTTTTCAGATGTACAGATACACTACCCGGTATATGGCCCGCATTGAACAATTCAAACTCGTAATCCGCACCATAATCAGAGCGGTTTAACGCAATCCGCTCACCATAATCAACAAAATGTGTATTTTCACGCATTTTCATTATGTCGTTTTCGTTAAAGAAACAAAAACCCTGGTCTTTACCTACTTTTATCGTATCTTTGCTCAGAAGATTAGCTAAATCGCCTGTTATTGATGTTACATATACTTCCGGGCTTAAATCCCTATGATTGACCATCAAACTTGGAACCATGCCTGAATGGTCGAGATGTGCATGAGAGACAATCACGGACTTTGGCGATATGTTCCCCACCGGTATTTCTGGTGGGTCCGATGGCCTGAGCCCATAATCCAAAACGATATTATCATCTATTAATATCGCAGAACGCCCTATCTCTTCGCAGCCACCGAGAAATTTTATCTTCATATTATTCCGCAACCTCTTCTTCCTGCACTGGTGTTGCAACACCTATCCTCTCCGTTTTGGCTATCTCAACTCGTCTCAACGGATATATCTTCTTCGCTACCTTGTAGATGTCAGATGATAACTTCCCCAGAATTATCTCCTGTATATATTTGCTCAGTTCTAAGCTACCTGCCCTTTCTGTGAGTATCTCTTCTACCACCTTTCGTATTTGCTTCACCTGAGCTACACTCGCCTTTCTTAACGTAAAACAAGACGTTTTTACACGTAGATTCTCACCGTCTTTCGTCACAACTTTAATGTTTGAATCCACTTTGGAAAGTCCCTTCCTTGCTAAACTCCGGAGGTAACCTCCCTCTACCGTATGCCCCACAAATTTTGTATAAGCCGTATTGTGGTCTACACTATCTATCTCCATAGATAATTTTAAATTTGAATTCTTTATCATCTTGCCCGTAAGGTCACCCAGGGTCATCTCTACCCGCCTACCTATTAACTTAGATGGTTCCTCTGCCACTGTTTCCGCTGCCTTCACTTCCCCAAACATCTTTGGGGCTAATATAGTGTACCAGCCTTTTGCTTTCCACTTATCCTTCTGCCTCTTCCACACCAATACTTTTCACACTCCTCTGTTATATAATTTTATGCGTTATATTTTATAAGGAAGAGTAGCATATAAAAACATTCTCTCATCTACTCTGTAGATAATTTAAAACGGATTCAAATATCATTTCCCCATCTCCGTATATATCTGCTTTTCCTCCTTCTCGCCGCCTCGCCTTCACCGCTCTCCTCATCCACTCGTGATCCTGCGATGCAAAGAAAGCCCTTTCCGGGTGTGGCATCATGCCCAATATTGTCCCTTCCTGATTGCATATGCCCGCGATATTGTATAAAGCGCCATTGGGATTCCAGGGGTAAGAGGCGTAATTGCCCTCCGGGTCAACATAGCGGAAAACAATCTGGTCGTTGTCATCAAGGAGCTGTAGATATTCCTGCCGTTTCTCCTCGGCAATGAAAAACTTACCCTCTGCATGTGCACACGGTATTTTCATTATGCTGCCCCGTTCTACACCGCCAGTGAAGATGCAGTTACCCCTATTCTCATGCTTTATAAGCGTAGGGCGGCATTCGAAACGTGCAGACTCGTTCGTTGTCAGTGCAACCTGCTGTATCTCTTTATCATTAGAC
>JAOZPO010000127.1:0-2225 GCA_029932715.1 Halobacteria archaeon
CCGAAGTAAACAGTTCCGTCTTCTAACTCGAATGACACAGAAGCGCCGTTGAATTTCGTCTCTACTTCGCCTGCTTCGTTTGTTATAATTACACCCATTGATTTTATCGTCAGCTCGTAATTCTTGCCTGCTATGATGTTTCTCACTTCAGGGTCGGAGAGAGCAACCGCTTTCGCTTTTTTGCGCTCTTCTTCGGTTAATTCGCGCACCTGCGGCGCTTTTATCCGTTTGCCATTCCTATCGCCAATCGTTATTTCTGTCCCAGTTTGATTTATCACTTTAATCTCTCCTCCTTCTCGCATAGCCAATCCCATGTGCTCTCCGCGTGACTTCAGTATCTCTGTAACTTTCCCTTCGTTCAGGTCTACATTTACGAATATGCTTTCGTTGTCATTCCTAATAAGTGAGATAAAATAATCATTTGCTACCTCTGTTTCATTCTGTGATATGGTACCAAAAGCGATACTTCCACCGCCTATTTCGTATCCCTTATCTAAGTATCGCTTTACTGTTTCGTTCTGCTTTGCGATTTCAATCGCTTTTTGTTGCTGCTCTTCGGTTATCGTTGGTATTGATTTAAGATTCTTCTTCACCTGCTGTTGATACATCCATACGTCCTCGTGAGACGTCCCGCCAACCATAAGTCCAACGAAGGCGAACGCCATTCCCACTCCTATCAGTGCCAATAGCAGCAATATGGCAATGCCCTTTTCTTTCATTTTTGTATCACCATCTTTTAGGTTTCTATCAGTAGAAAATTATTTCCAGGTCCAGTGCTTCTTTGCATGTTCGTACACCTCTTCTTGCTCACTGTAATATGAAGAGAGAGCATGATACGTGAGCGCATAAAAATATTTGCCCTTCTTTGCAATAATTTGAGTTTGCGTATAGCTTATATTGTCTGATATGTAGGAAATACAGACCTCTTTACCTTTAGCTCCGCTTACCTCCTCTTCTTTCTCATAGTTTGTGTTAACATTACTTATGTTTATCCCTTCTTCTTGAAACTGTTGCACTAAATCCACAACCACATCGTCAATTGAATGATAAATTCCACCGCTTTCAATCGAGGATAGAAGTTGTATAGTCAAAGTTATATATCCACCTTCGTATCCCGTTTTCGAAACGAATGAAATTTTTGATTCAGCAGGAATAACAGTCCAGTCAGCGGGGTAGTCAATCGTGAAGTTTGCAGTCGTATACGTTACATAGTTTATGGATTGGTTTCTGTTTCCTACATGAGTAGTAATAGTGCTGTTATTGTAGATATGCGCTGCAGGCTGGAAATGAATGATATATACACCAATAAGTACGGTTGTAATCAAAACAGCAGTCATCCCACAAATTACATACCTCTTTGTTTTTATCATTTTTATCCGTGCAATATTTTTTACCCCCTTTTCCTATCGTTCTTTCTCTTCTTCCAACCACAGGAAATAAAAAACGGGCAAGAAATGAATAGCCCGCTAAATTTTTTACTCACATCATCTTTTTCTGTTTTATAGCTCATCAACAGCAATAGTTAGACCAGCAGCGAGCCCCGTGGTCACAAGATTCTGCACCTGCGCTCCAGCAGAGCGCAGACGATTGAACGGAACATTCATAGGGTATTCTATGATTGTATGTCGATGCCTCGTAGTAAGTTCTTGTCCCTGACGCATCTATTCTTTTTGATGGTTGCATACTCGTTATTGTTAGAGTGTCGTCTTCAAAGGTATATTCCGTTATGCCTTCCTTGTCTTCTTTGATTATATTCGCGCTGTCGTCATATTCATTTCCTATCACTGTTACTGACATGGGACCTCTGCCGTCGAATGTTTTGATTGGTATAGGTGGTGCCTCAGGGTTTGCCTGATTTATTTTATATACTGTTATCACCACATCACCAGCTGGCTCATCGCTCGCTGCTGTTATCGCACCGATTCCCGCCGTTGCTATCAAGCATACGCTTATCATAGCAACAAAAACCGCCGCTTTCTTCTTCATCAGCTTTTTCGCTTTCGCCTCCTAAAGAGCGCTACCTTTATTTCGGTTGAAGCACCCGTACAACACTCGGCTGGAACAGCATATAATAATAATGTGGAACAGGCGTTCCAGAAAATGGAACAACTTACAGAACGCGATGGAGAGTTCTTTGATTGGCACCCACGCGAAAAATTCAAGATGATAGCCACAGAGACCACAGAGGAGACGGAGGGAAAAAACTCGGTGCTCTCGGTGTACCT
>JAOZPO010000127.1:2235-4275 GCA_029932715.1 Halobacteria archaeon
CACCAAATTTTAAAAGTGTCTTGATAATTTTAGGCTCGTTTCCCTTCAAAACTCCCAGTAGCTCTTCGATCTTATCTTGACTTATATCAACGTAATTTGAAGCGGGAACTTTTTCAATGCTGGAAACATGCGCTGATTTCTTCTCCAGAGCAGGTTTAACATCAACAAACAGGAGGTATATAAGCACTGATTCCGAGCAGAAGAGCAGAAACTGTAACGATGACCATATCAGCGAAAGTGTAAAATCCAGGCATCCGACTTACAACTACATCGCTTCCTTCTACAAAAATGTTGATAGGCGTAGGAGTGATGAGTTTTATGCCTGTTATGAATATGGAAACTATGAAGAACACCGCCATGAATATTGATAATTTTATCCCGAACATCCATTCTCGTTCGTGTCATCTCCATCGTATTCGCAACAAGAGCTGATGCTAATAATATAGTAAAAACTATCATTAAACCTATTCGCCTCTTCAATATTGACTACTTTCTTACTGTTAACATCCACTGTCACTTCATATTTTTTGTCGCCAGCAGCGAAGACAAGCTTGGCAACGGCTCCTTCTTCTCCTTGTGACATCCAGCCCGTTAATTTTTTATATTCTTTTCCGGCAATTAAATCTTGAATTCTCTGGTTGGATTCCGCTATTTGGATTGCTTTATCCAACGCCTCTCTTTGTTCTTCTTTTGTGAATTCTTTCAGCGAGGGCAACTGCTCTGCTATGCCAGTAGCATGTGTGGCTGCACCCATACCAATTCCCATTACTGCTAATACCCCCCTAGGCATCAATTTAAAATTATCCCCCAAAAATGTTATGGCTAAGAGGAAACATGTTTATGTAGACTGCGAAGTGTTTTAATATGGTATGTGACGGACATAATAGGGGATAGATGCGGAATTGGCGCCATCACGAGAGAGATGAGTGCGAAATACAGCGTGATAAAAATGATGAAATGAAATTAAGATATACAAAAGCATTCATTTCCGTACTACGTGTACACCAACAATCATCGGATACGCACCGTATTCCAGCCGGTCCGCGCCGTAATCGCTATATGTAAGACCAATTGCGAGATACGTATCGTTCTTCTTCAAATACCGTAGCATTCGCCATCCATAAGTCCACCGGTGCCTACTCTTCAAATCGTTCCAGGTTTTGTAGAAGTCGCCGCATCTGCAAGACCATCTCCTATATATCCTGCCAGAGGAATCACGGAAATTAAAACGGATGTACACTTCGTGGCTCTTACCTTTCTTTCTCGGTTTCTCTTCATACACGTGCGATATACGAGGTTTTATTAATCCTAAGCTCCTGCCTGCTTTGAATACCGCATCCACCGAATTGTCAGCATTCCGTTCTAAGAAATCTCGCTTCTCTGCTTCGTTCTGTTCTCTCGTCACGCCTTCACCGTAAATAAAGAATCTGTCCTCTTTCCGTGCATGTCTGCCACGCCACTTATCAACATATATCTTTGTGATACAGAGGTTCTTGAAATATTCTTCTCCGTGTCTGAAGACATCGTGTTCATAAACTCCCTGCGGTCTTATCCAGTCACCGTTTTCACCTTCTATGCCCGCGATGCAGACCTGCCCCTTCTCAGGTCTCGCAACTGCCAGTACGGTGAGATTCAGCGCTACTGTACGGCTTAAGGCGGTGACATTCACGGGTAATCTATTTATAGTCGTGTATTTACCGGCATTTGCCCTTTTCTCACCCCCGTTCATGCGATGCTCCGATGCATTCTCTATTCTCAGTACGTCACCTGCTTTTATGTCACCACGAAGCACGAGTTCCGCCTTCTCGCCCCATAGCGACAGCCTACGGTAATCGAGGGTGTCAGCTATAATAATATCAATGACTTTTTTGGCGCCAGCGGCAGTTTCCAGTTCTCTAAGGGGTAGTATCCGAAGCACCTTACCGGTTATGTTCACCATTGCACATTATTGGCGTGATTAAGATACCTTGTAGATGTAATAAATATAAAAATAAAATCTCAGATAAAGTTGTTCAACTAATTTCACTTAGAATTGAATTG
>JAOZPO010000128.1 GCA_029932715.1 Halobacteria archaeon
TCTGGAAGAAGGTGAATGATGAAAATAATATTAGACTCACGTGCAATATTACAGCAAGAGCTGATAGGCTTAAGAGCAGAAGTGGAAGGAAGCAGTAATAATAGTATGATTGGTTTAGGTGGACTCGTGGTGGATGAAACGAGGAATACGTTTGTTATAGAGACCGAGCAGAAAAATGGAGAGAAGCGGATACAGAAAAGCAGGAACACGTTCATTTTTGAGTTGAACGAGGGAGTACGAGTACGGGTGCGAGGGGATATGCTGGTTGCGAGGCCTGAGGATAGGATAAAGAAAGGAGTGCGAAGGAGATGAGGAAGGATATAGGAATAGACGTTACGATGCCGGAGAGGGAATGTGAAGATGAAAATTGCCCGTTTCATGGTAGGTTGTCAGTACGGGGACAGATAATAGAAGGCGAGGTGATAAGCGACAAAGCGCCGAAGACGGTAGTTGTTATGAGGTCTTACATGAAGAAGATAACTAAATATGAACGCTATGAGAAGAGGAAGTCAAAGATTCATGCGCACAATCCGCCTTGTATAGATGCAAGAGTGGGCGATATGGTGAAGATTATGGAATGCCGGCCGCTGAGTAAGACGAAAAGTTTTGTTGTGGTGGAGAAGCGGGTTCCGTGAATAAATAGATAGATAAATTGCTAAGGATCATAGTCAAGGTGATAATATGAAAGGATTAAAATCGAAGATAACGAAAGCGTTGCCAGCTGGTGCACGTTTAGAATGTGTAGATAATAGCGGTGCAAAGGTAGTGCAGATAATCGCGGTGAAAGGCTATCGAGGAGTAAAAACCAGGTATCCAAAAGCGGGAGTTGGCGATATGATAGTGATATCAGTGAAGAAAGGAAGGCCAGAGATAAAGAAGCAGATACTGAAAGCGGTGATAATACGGCAGAGGAAAGAATACAGACGTCCTTCCGGGATGCGGGTGAAGTTTGAGGACAATGCTGCGATTATCGTGGATGATAAGGGAGCACCAAAGGGTTCAGAGATACGAGGGGCAGTAGCGAGGGAAGCGGTAGAACGCTTCTCTGCAATAGCATCGGCAGCTACGATAATAGTGTAATTTCTGTCTGTGTCCCATGCGGGGGTTACCGAGTGGACAAAGGTGGCAGACTCAAGATCTGCTCCCGTAGGGGTTCGCGGGTTCGAATCCTGCCCCCCGCATAATGAAGTCCTTTCTTCAACACAACGTGAATGTACAAATACCTCGTTAAAACTACCTTCTCCGTCTTTTTCTACTGTAGTAGTAAAATAGTACAGTAGCTATAGTAAGCGGTATAGCGATATGAGAGAATTCGGGAATTTCTTTTTGTGGTGTTTGTGTTATCTCCACAATGTCATTACCGCAATATAATGTGGTATGTATTCTACCAGGACCCACAAAATCGCCAAATACCGATTTTGGCACGCTAACTTCTATCACCCAGTTGGTATAACCATGGTCATGTATGTCTTGATCAACGTATTCAACTTTAGCCGTGCCGATAACGGTACCGTCAGTCACACGATAGGGTCCACTGCCCTTAAAGCGATTGGTATCTGACCAATTAGAATTGAGATACACATTATTCGTGCTTCCCCCCTCTAAATCAATGCCGTACTCATAACCGTGTTTACCCGTATTCGGATCACCATCGAGATCAATAGCTAAATCGCCCATCACTGTATCCCGGGGAATAGAAGTAAGGATAGCGAAGAATGCATGCGTCTCATTGGTGTCGAAATACATTGCTTCTATATCATTTAGCTCACGAGAGCGGGCGGACCATACGCGTTCATGATATGGTTGTTTATAGCTACAAACCCACCAACCCCTTTTCCACAGTATTATCCTCGGTTCCGCGTGATGGGTATATGAGGTGCCTACACCAGAGATATGGACGCCGCAATAGTTTTTTGAGTAGTACTGCGAACAATCTATATTGTCCTCCACAGTCCAATAAGCACCTGGGCTTGATGGTACCCACGTCTCTTCCAGGCTCCAGTCCTCGCTAAGGTTTACACCCCAGTCATCTAAGTAGCCGTCGGTCGTATATGCCATCACTGGCATTGACAGTATCGCTACAATAACTGCGGGTAATGACAGGCTTAGCACAAGGTGTATAGCCTTGACCACTCTTCTATTCTTCTCCATACTCTATAATAGGGTGTTTTATCATATAAAGCTTACCCTGTGACGATTAAAAACTAAACAATTTATACCGGTACCAAATCTCTATTCAATGCACTGAGTTATTATATGTACCACATTATAAATTTAATTTAAAAGTATCACTATAAAAATTGAAATATACTATAATTTCTTTTGGTGCTAACGAAGCAGTTTTGGAAATGGCGGTAGAATACGCATTTACTTGCGTATAACTGTCTTGAACTTGCTTTCCTATCAAGAAGGTAAAGCAATGATTTAATTAGTTAATGTCTAATAATACCTTAATACGAAAGTTATGAGCGAACAGGAACTGAGGCATGTAAAAGCCACGAAGGAGAAGATTTGGTCGCTGAGCAGTATCTATGGACTACAACCGATCCATAGGGTTTTGTTGGGTCACGATGGCTCCATGACAGAACTTTTGGAGTTGATCTCGTGCACTGAAGTTGCGCTTCGCACAATTAAGCAATCCATAGTACCATGCCCACAAGAAGCAGCCGAGCTACTTGCGATATCTGCCGGAGAAGAGACAAACGAGCGTGAAATCGTGATTATTCAAAAGTCAGATGGGTCGTCACTACTCTACGCAAGCTCTTATATCCCTCTTATAAGGTTAGAACCAGCATTCAAAGCCGATTTGATGAGCGCGGACATCCCAATTGGCAAGATCATGCAAAAGTACAGAGTTGAAGCCAGGAGAGAGCTCATAGATGTCGGTTACCTTGATAGCGATAGTAGACTTGAGGAACTACTGGCTCGTCCTCCGCCCTACCTCTGGAGGGCGTATAACATCATTACTCGTGATAAACCGCTGATAACGATCAGGGAGTACTTTTCAATTTCTTTACCGCTATTATGCGATCTATTTCCCGATACGATGTGATAACCCGCAGATGTTACAATGGAATTATTCCCTCTTCTTAGCTGCGAACATGGCATCAAAAAGGTAAAAAGTTTACCATTATTATACATTAAAGAACGATTAATTCTTTGATATGAAGACGAAGAGGAGAAAGATAGCGGCTTTTCGACCCGAAAATGTACTGAAAAAATCGAGTGAAAAAGCGCATAGGCACGGCTTTGAGTTCTTTGGGTTCGCGGTGTTTGAACTGGTAGAGCGAAGAGCTGCGTTGAAAGAGATAAAAGAAGCTTTTGAAGAGGGTGTAGACATGGCTGTCTTCACCAGTCTGAACGGAATAAAGAAATCATTTAGCATCTGCGAAGGTGATTTTGACTTGAAAGATAAGCTTAAGGGTGTTGAGGTCTGTGCTATTGGCCCAGCAACGAGAAGAGAGCTGGTGAGATACGGTGTACGTGTAGATTTTATGCCAGAAGAGTACAGTGCAAGAGGCCTTCAGAAGCTACTGTATGCGCAAGGAGGACTTGAGGCTAAAAGGATCGTTTTTCTTCGCAGTGCTGAAGGCGGCAAGGAGATAGTGGAACATTTATGCGAAAGAGGAGCTTTAGTAAAGGATATAGCGGTGTATAGAGTGCAAATGAATGATTGTACAGAAGAGAAGCGGTTGTACTCTGATCTGGTACGTTATGAGCCGGATTACGTTATATTTACAAGCTCCTTAACGTTTAAAACGTTTTTGGGACTTGCAGATAAGTTTGGAATGCGCGAACAGATTCGTGATGTCTTAGCTACTGCGAAAATAGCCGCTATTGGCGATTTAACTGCAGAAACAATACGTGAAGACGGCATGAAGGTAGATATAGTAGCGGATAAAAGCACGTTTACTGATGTCTTGAAGCAGCTAAAAGGAGACGGTAGCTCAATATAAATTCTAATAAATAAAGCGGGAGCATGTTCTATACTATCTACTCATATTCACAACGCTTCACCGTTAATAAACATCTTTCCCAGCTCCGATAAGTGTTCATAATGATTTGAACAGCACAAAAGCAGAAAACCAAGCTTATTTGCCACATTTATCTAATCAGTACTTTCGAGCCTTTGATGACTTTTACAACCTCATTCAATCCTTTTATTGCCATTTCAGCAACGTGCTTCGGCATGTAGTCGTTAATCGCCCTTCCCGCCAGTATCACTT
>JAOZPO010000129.1 GCA_029932715.1 Halobacteria archaeon
TATGCTCTCATTTTCATGTTCATGGGTGTCCCTGTGGGTCATGAATGTTTCTTTAGAAAGAAGGTTTTGAAACAAAACTTTTTTCGCGTTGCGAAAAAACTTTACTAAGTACGCTTACACCATTTTTTGCTTCGCAAAAAAAAGGTCCTTCTGGTTTCTCGTTACAAAAATACCGGTTTCTTTGGTAAAGTTTATGAAAGAAAGGTGCGAAAAGGCAAAATTGTGGCGAGAGGGTTGATAGGATCGGTTATTTCAGTATCGCCTCGCCGAAAGCTAATGCTTGAGCCTATATCTCCCAAGTATGCCCAAGATGCAACGGACATTCGCGTACTTACCGGAAGGAACAACAAGTGCAATCATTTAAATAACTGGATACTGATATTATTCGTTCGGTGATGTAAGAATCATGGGCAGTGTAAAAGACCTCTTAGTTATTGAGCAGCCGAGTAAAAGCAAACCAGGGAAAGCTCGATTTGCGTTCTCAGACCGGTACTCGGTATTTGATTGGGGCGAGATGCCGGACCATGTCCTGGCAAAAGGTGCCGCTACCTGCATAACCACCGCATATTTCTTTGAGAAATTAGAACAGTCGGGAATAAAGACCCATTACCGTGGATTAGTAGAAGGAGACGAAATAAAGCGATTAGATAATTTGAATTCACCGCAATCGCAGATGGAAGTAACCCTGTTGCAGGTCTTAAAGCCCCGCATCTCTGGCGATACCTATGACTATTCCCGTTACAAAGAGGGGAATGTGAATATTCTCGTTCCCCTTGAGATAATCTATCGCAACTCACTACCGGAAGGTTCGAGTGTGTTCCAGCGATTAAAAGAAGGGAGTTTGAGCTTAGTGGATTTGAATCTGGCAAAGAAGCCATATCCCGGGCAGCATTTGGAGAAGCCATTTCTGGATGTCTCTACAAAGCTGGAGTCGCGTGATAGGTACATTAGTTGGGACGAGGCAAAGGAACTTGCGGGTCTGAGCGAAGATGAGCACGAGGAAATCAAGAGAATTACGCTACATACAAATGAACTAATTACGAGAGAGGCAAGAAGTGCAGGATTGAGGAACGAAGATGGCAAGATAGAATTTGGCTTTGATGAATCCCGGAATCTGATGCTGGTAGATGCCGTAGGCACTCTAGATGAGTCCCGTTTCACGTATGAAGGAATGCCAGTGAGTAAAGAGCTTGTCAGGATATTTTACCGTAATACGAAATGGCTTGATGCGGTAGAAGCGGCAAAGGGCACAAACAAAGTCAGATGGAAGGACCTGGTAGCGATTAGACCACCAGCGCTAAATCCAGCACTCAAAGCCGCGGTTTCTATGCTCTATAAAGCTTGCTGTAACGAAATGACGCATCGGATTTGGTTTGATGATGCTCCCACGGTGAAAGAGGTATTGGAAGAACTAAAAGGAGTTGTCTCTGTATGAGTATGCAGGATTGAAACTCAAATTTTATCAGTCAGACTACGCATCGCTTCTTTTTCCCGCTGCCCGCCGCATTTATCGACTATATCTGCATAGCGTGCTATCATGCTTGTCAGCTCTTCCTTTTCGCTCTCTGTTTCGATTATGTCATACCGCGTTGCGAGGACAGCAGCTTCTATCACTGCGTTAAGACCTCTGTTTATCGCTCGTACACGCATCATATTTATCTCCACTGCGATAGGTACTATTTGAAAGAGGAACGATTCAACTCTTTCTTCTACACACTCGCACTCGAATAATATCCATGAGTTCGCTTCTTTTAGCACGTGAAAGCCGTGAAATAACGAGTAATAGTCCGAACTCAAAATCTCGAATGCTGCATTTACAAACAATACTGCGTCTTCTGTCACATTCGCCGCAAGCTTCTTTGCTTCTAACACGTTAGAAATAGTTTGCGAGCCCCTGTATAGAGACACAAAATAGTTGTCTTCGCGGCTTAAAATCCCTATGGGTGCTGCATTTGGCACTCCAGAAGCTGACTGCGTTGTGACTATCACTTCTGATATGCCCTCACATAGTCCTGCCTCTTTTATGTCCATCTCTCTTCATTACTGCTTATTAGCAGATAAAAGAAACGTTCACCGTCTTTTTGCATGCACAAGATGCCAAAATAGTTACTTCATCTGTGATGGAAACGCAAAAAAAACGAAAAATACTTTATACCCTACAACTTTTATTATGCACAAATGAAAAGACATAGGCTTTTGTAAATAGGTCAATCTTGTTTGTTCTTGTTGTATTTTGAAGAAGGTCGTGCGATGCAGTGAAGAAGTAATAAAAGGGGCGTGGTGATGGTAGAAATAGACCTGAAGCGTGTGGATGAGATAATAGACAGGTATAAGGGAGAGGCGGGTTTTTTAATTCAGTTGCTGCTTGACTTACAGAGCGAATTTAACTGGATTCCCAGAGAAGCGATTGCGCGAATAAGCGAACGGACGCGAAGCCCGAAAAGCCATATATACCGAATAGCAAGTTTTTATACCGCGATGAACCTGAACCCTGTCGGGCGCCATATAGTCCAGGTTTGCCTGGGCACTGCCTGTCAGGTACGAGGTGCACCGAAGATTATGGACCGGATAGAAGAGAATTTGAAGATAAAACAGGGTGCGACAACGCCCGATATGCGGTTCAGTTTGAGACGAGTGAATTGTCTCGGCTGTTGTGCAATGGGTCCTGTGGTAGTGGTTGATGGGAACTATCACGGTAAGGTTACGCCTGCAACGGTAGAGGACATTTTAGACCAGTATGAATAGAGGAGGAGGGAAATGCCATTATTAAGATCAAAAGAGGACTTGAAAGAGCTGAGGAGAGAGATAACAGGAAAGCGAGACTTGAATAAGCCATACATAACTCTCTGCTCCGGAACGGCATGCCATGCCACTGGTAGCGATAATGTTGCTGCTGCGATACAGGAAGAGCTGAAGACGCAAGGTTTAACAGAAGAGGTAGGCGTACGGAGGACGGGTTGTCATGGCTTTTGCGAGCGAGGGCCAATTATTATCATTTATCCCGAGGAGATATGCTATCTCAATGTAACGCCCGAAGACGTACCAGAAATTATCTCCAGGACAATAAAAGAGAAGCAAATTATTGATAGATTGCTTTACCTTGACCCCAATACAGGCGAACGAATAGTGCATGAACAGGATATTCCGTTCTACAAATATCAAACCCGGCTTGTTTTTAGTGGTAACCTCTGGGTTGATCCGAAGAATATAGAAGATTATATTGCACTTGGTGGATATAGGGCATTAGCTAAGGCATTGCACGAGAAGACGCCAGAAGAGGTGCTGACAGAAGTGAAACGTGCGAATTTGCGGGGTAGGGGCGGTGGTGGCTTTCCCGCAGGACGTAAATGGGAGACCACCCGGAACGCTTCCGGCGATCCAAAATATGTGATAGTCAATTGTGATGAAGGCGATCCAGGAGCATATATGGACCGATCAGTAATGGAAGGAAACCCACACAGGGTTCTTGAAGGTTTAGCCATTGCTGCTTATGCCATCGGTGCTCATATAGGATTCATTTACGTGCGTCAGGAGTATCCCCTGGCGGTGAATAATCTTGCAATTGCACTCGAGCAAGCGAGGGAATACGGCTTACTTGGTAATGACATACTGGGTTCAGGATTCGAGTTCGATGTGAAAATGCACAGAGGTGCAGGCGCTTTCGTATCTGGCGAATCCAGCGCGTTGATGAATGCGATAGAAGGTCGAGTAGGGGAGCCGAGACCTAAATATATACACACGTCGGAAAGTGGCGTCTGGGATAAACCGAGCAATCTGAATAACGTGGAAACATACGCAACTGTACCACTAATTTTAGAAAAAGGAGCCGATTGGTTCACTGCGATTGGCACCGAGGGCAGCAAGGGCACAAAGATATTCTCGCTTGTAGGCGCGGTAAACAACACAGGTTTAGTAGAAGTCCCCATGGGCACCACGCTGAGGGACATAATATATAAAATAGGCGGTGGAATTAGGGGTGGAAAGAAGTTCAAAGGAGTCCAAACAGGAGGACCTTCGGGTGGTATAATTCCAGAGCAATATCTCGATTCGCCAGTGGATTTCGATGAACTCACGAAGTTGAGCTCGATGATGGGCTCCGGCGGGATGATCGTTATGGATGAGGATACATGTATTGTGGATTTAGCACGGTACTTTGTGGATTTCCTCTGTGATGAATCGTGTGGTAAATGCGTGCCCTGTC
>JAOZPO010000009.1 GCA_029932715.1 Halobacteria archaeon
GGAAAGAATAGGGTATCTTGCCGAAGTCTGGAAGAAGTTCCTCCGTGTTCTGGACCAGAACGAGATAATGAATAGAGGGAAGCTGTTCTGAGAAGCGGAATTAACGGCTTTACCAAAAGAACTTATTTGTTTTTTATTGCTTGAGTGAGTATCTTTTGATAAAGTTTGGGTAATTGAAAAGAAGAGGATACGGACAATGAAAGCGATTCTCGCTCTTTTAGATAGTATAGGACATGCTCCCGCTTTATTTCCATGAAGAGAAGTATTGTATCAATGCACTATAAATCGTCTCCAATAAATTGTTGATAACTGCCAAGCTCACTAAATCATTTTTCCTTTTTTATTACGTACATTAGATAGTTAAATGAAGATATAAACGCTCTTTTTATACCACTTATACCTATGTCATCCTTAACTGCACAAAAAGAGAAGAACGAAATAATAGCGATGAACTACAAAGAGATAGAGGAGAAATGGCAGCGTAGATGGGCTGATGCGAATTCATTTGAAGCAGAAATCAGCAGCGCTAAGAAGTTCTTCTTCACCGTACCGTACCCTTACACCTCAGGACCTTTGCACATAGGTCATGGGCGGACATACACAATAGGAGATATAATAGCGCGATTTAAACGTTTGCAGGGTTATAACGTGCTGTTTCCTATGGCTTTTCACGTCACCGGCACGCCGATTTTAGCTATTGCCGATAGCATTGCAAAAGGCGAAGAAGAGGTTGTGGCACGGTTCAAAGATTACATCGCGATTTATGAAGATGCAGATAAGGTAGATGAAGTCCTAAATAGTTTCCACAATCCCGAGAACGTTGCGAATTTCTTCGCGGCTCGCATCTCCGATGATTTTATGCGGATGGGCTATTCCATAGACTGGCGAAGGAAGTTCAATACCACCGAACCAATGTACAACAAGTTCATTGAGTGGCAGTTCAAAAAGCTGTACGATAAGGGTGTGATAAAGAAGGGCAAATATCCTATTACTTATTCTATTGAAGATGACTCAGCGGTAGGGGAAGACGACATAGAAGGCGGAGACACGGACAAAGTATCAATAATTGAACACACGACAATAAAATTCAAACTTTATGACGGCAGTTACTTGGTTGCTGCGACTCTACGACCTGAGACTATTTTCGGTGTTACAAACGTATGGATAAACCCGGCAGCGAGATACGTCAAAGTTAAGATAGGTAACGAGTTCTGGGTGGTTTCTAAAGAAGCTGCTGAGAAATTAGGCTACCAGAAAGGGGGGATAGAAGTTTTAGAAGAGTTAGAAGGGAGCTCTTTTGTAGGTAAGAAAGTCAAAGAGCTTGTTGAAGATCGGGAGGTTCCGGTTTTACCTGCAAGCTTCGTTGACGAAGACGTGGGTACCGGCGTGGTCTATTCGGTTCCGGCACATGCTCCGTATGATTACATCGCACTGGCAGATATAAAACAGTCGGGCGGTATAGAAATAGAGCCGATAAAGATAATAGACATAGAAGGCTATGAAATGCCTGCGAAAGAGATATGTGAAAGAATGGGGATAGCGAGCCAGACGGACGAGCGATTGGAGGAAGCCACACAGATAATCTATAAGGATGAGTTTTATCGTGGCGTGTTGAATGCTAAGTGCGGCGATTTTGCGAATGTTAAAATAGCAGATATAAAGGATGAAGTTAAAGACTGGCTGAAGCGTGAGAAGGATATAGCAGATGTATTCTATGAGACATCACGGAAAGCGGTAACGCGCGGTGGTGGCAAGGTAATTGTTGCAGTACTGCAAGACCAGTGGTTTATAGATTACACCCCAGGCTGGTGGAAGGATCGGGGGCATAAACTCGTGGAAGGCATGACATTCTATCCCGATAAATATAAAGCGTATATGCACGATATTGTAGATTGGTTAGCTTTTAGACCGTGTGCGCGTAAACGTGGCTTGGGCACCGAGTTCCCGTTTGAAAACGGCTGGATCATCGAATCTCTAAGCGATTCCACTATTTACATGGCAATGTACACCATAGCACATCTACTGCGGCAATTGCCTGTTGATGCGTTAACAGAAAATTTCTTTGATTACGTGTTTTTGGGTATTGGCAATGCTACTGAATTGTCAAAGGGGATAAACGTTGATGCTGACGCTTTGAACAGGCTAAAAGACGAGTTCGAGTACTGGTATCCGAACGACCTGCGGCACACTGCACCACCGCACCTCTCCAACCACCTGGTTTTCTTCCTGATGCACCATGCTGCGATATTCCCGGAAAGTCGGTGGCCCCGGGCGATAACATTAAATGAATTGATGATACGGGAAGGCAAGAAGATGTCAAAGAGCAAGGGCAATGTGATCCCACTGGCTGACGTGTCGGAACTCTATGGTGTGGACTTATACCGGCTGTATTGTGCAATTAATGCTGATTTCGCAACCGTAGTCAACTGGCGAGAGCGGGATACGGACTCGTTGCGGAGAAAGCTTAATGCGGTGATAGAGCTATTTGAGGATAGCATAGACGTGGATGGCATAAAGGATGAAGAACTCACGCATATAGATAGATGGCTGCTATCACGGCTGTACAGGAATTTACGGCAATCTGTTGATCGGTTTGAAGCGTTTCGGATACGCGAAGCGGGAATAAATCTGATTTTTAACCTGATAAACGACATCCGGTATTACGAGCAGCGGCAGGATTGTGATAGACGTAAGAGGATAGTCAGGAACGTAATGGATGACTGGTTGATTGTGTTATCGCCTATTGTACCACATATCTGCGAAGAGATATGGCATAAGTTGCATGATTCGTTCGTCTCTTTACAAACTCTGCCTGAGCTAAAAGAGTCGTTTATTGATGACCGTGTGGAACGTGAGGAGGAGTATCTGGTTTCGTTGATTGATGATATAAAAGAGATATTGAAAGTAGCGAGAATCAAGCCGGCTAAAATCTATGTTTATACTGCGGAGGACTGGAAGTGGCAGATATTCAAGGCGATAAATGATTTACCTGATAGGGAAAAAATCAGAGAGGCGATGAAGCTCAGGAGGGATAAGAGTACCGTGGAGTTCGTGAAGCAGGTGCTGAAAAGTAACCTGAGCTATTTTGAGCTTGATGAAGATAAGGTTCTGGAACGTGAGAAAGAGTATTTAGCGAAAGAGTTCGTGTGTGAAATAGGACTAAACGAGGAATACGATCCGAAGGGTAAGAAGAGGTTTGCTATTCCGCGGAAGCCGGCTATTTTTGTGGAGGCGTGATGTTTACTGTGATCCGGAATGAGTCCCGGCAATCATATAGACCGGGCTCTGTCCACAGCCACGCGAGTGCACGCAGCGGGCTTAGGTGACTTCTGTCTCAGCTCTGCTGAAAATCTGATTGACTGCGTATGTTTTAAAAGGGCAAAGCACCTCTAAAGTAATATATCTACGTTTCTACGCACCAACCAACGCATCACGTAAGAGTTCCTTCTGTCTTTCAGTGAGATTTTTTGGCGTTTGCACGATCACTTCTACATATACATCTCCACGACCTCCACCATTAATCCTCGGCATTCCCAGTCCGCGCAAGCGGAATTTGGTGTTCGTCTGTGCTTCTGCCGGGATCTTTACCTTCACATGCTTGCCATCTATTGTCATGACCACGACTTCACCACCCAGGGCTGCCTGGGCGAAACTTATCGGCGTTTTCATATAGAGGTCATCTCCTCTCCTTTCAAAGACTGGATGTGGTAAAACGTTTAATACCACGTACAAGTCGCCTGGTTCTCCGCCAATCCTGGACTCTGGAGGTCTTCCAGCTTCTGGAATCTTTATCTCATAGCCAGTATAAGCACCTTTCTTAATCTTAAGTAATATCTTTGTTCGCTTTCTTATCTGACCGGTACCTTTGCAATAGGGACACGCACCCGATCTCCCTGAACGAGTTCCGGAACCTCCACAAGCTTTACAGGTCCGTGACATCGGTACTTCAATCGTCTTTTCCGCACCCAGAGCTGCATCTTCAAGCGTAATGTCCAAATTCAAACGCACATCAACGCCGCGAACTGGTCTTTGTATCCCTTCTCGAGTACCAAAGAGGGTGTCAAATATTCCACCACTGCCTGCAAAGCCAGGGCTGGCGGCAGACCCGAAGAACGAATCAAATATCGCACTACCGAAGATGTCCTCAACATCATGAGAATGCGTGAAGTGACTCCAATCGAAACCTTCTGGTCCAAAAGCTTCGTCCGCTACCCTTGACCCAATCTGGTCATATTTTGCTCGTTTATCCCTGTCTATCAGCACCTCGTATGCCTCTGAAATCTGCTTAAACTTCTCTTCTGCCTCTTTCTTGTTCCCCTTGTACGTATCAGGATGATATTGCTTCGCCAGCTTCCGATATGCTCTTTTAATGTCCTTCTCTTTGGCGTCTCTGCTAATGCCGAGTATCTCGTAGTAATCTTTCTTTGGCATATTTATATATGTTATTTAATAGCACGCATTAATTTATTTACGAACTACTATGCTAAAATCATTGCACGATAAATATATCCCATGCAGATTGTTTATATGTATATGATAGGCGATATGAGTTATACCAAAAAGGGGTAAAAAATAAATTAGAAGTTTTAGTTGTGAAACTTGAATAATGCACACTCTGCACAGTGTCCATCTCTCTCCATTCACTCCTTTGAGACCATCACTTCCGTTGCTTTAATTACCGCTTCCACGTCCTCGCCTACCTTCAACTCTAGATCGTCCACTGCATTCTTAGTAATCATCGCGGTAATTACAGTCGGCGTAGAAACCTTGATTCTTATGGACGCCGCTACTTCTCCTTTCTCTATACTTTCAATCACACCAATAATCCTGTTCCTTGCACTTAGTTTCATATCCAGTGCCTCCCAGAAATCCGCATCCCTGTATATACTACCCAAATAATGCTCATACTTATCGTATTCATGCAATACATGTTCCCCCTCTTCCGTTAGCCCCGCACCGCCACCGCCTTTTGCACCGCCCCGATAAGTTTTTACCACGGGTGCATTTATTGCATTCTCGATTCGCTTTAACTGTTCCCAAGCAGTTCTATATGGGATACCAAGCTTTTTTGCCGCCTTTGTAATAGAAGACGAGTTACGAATCTCACGCAGCAAATTCGCCCTCCCTGTGCCCACTATGCCCTTTCCCTGAACTTCTATCCACGGCTTATATCTCGATTCATATCTCCTCTTGGGCATGAGTTATACTATTACTTGCTACATGGAGAATATATATGTAGCACAGGGAGAGTAGAAGAAGACACGCGATAAAAATAGCTTCACGCGTTCCCCCTGCTGCACATTAGCCTCGTACCTCCTTCTTCATCTTGACCAATCCCTGCTTCAGCATCTTCAAGTCTTCTTTTAACGTCTCCAGTTGTGCCCCTTTTTCTGCTACCGCTGGCATCTGAGGTGATATCAGCTTAAGCGCTTCGGTTTGGCACACTCTGTCACAAACGCCACAGCAAGTACATTTATTGTAGTCTATGTTTGCTTTCTTCTCGACTATCGCAATCGCAGCGTCCGGACACACCTCTGCACATTTACCACATCCTATACAGGTCATCAGGTCAACAACAGGAATCCACATACCACAAAACATTTAAACTATACTATAAATAAATACAGTAAGGAATTGTCGGGATAGCCAAGAGGTCTAAGGCGGTAGGTTGCTAACCTACTTCCCCGTATGGGGAGCGAGGGTTCGAATCCCTCTCCCGGCGCTATGTTGAACCCTATTACAGGCATATACGGAAAAATGTTGAAGGGAGGGATTGTAAAATCCCCTATATATGTGAATAATGTCCTTCTTGTCCTGGATGAGACCGACCTTATCCCTGATGAGCATCTATCCGACATTCTAATGCCAAAGGGGCTGGAACGCTTGAAACAGTTCGTAAAATGGTGCCATGCGCTAAACATAGATACTATAAGCGTTTACATCAGCGTCATCAGGGAAGGGCTGGATAAGAAGCTGCTGGAGTCAGCATACGTACACCTGGGAGAGAGCATAACAGCAGCGTTGAGTAAAGAAGAAGCTTGCGTTGTGATATACACCGATGCACCCAAACGTGCACACGCAAAGACTATTAATGGTGCTAAGAGAGTAAAAGGGCGGCGAATAGACGTTTCTATTGGCTTGGGTGGTAGAAACGAGCTGACGAAAGCGATAAAAGAGATTGCGAAACGCGTAAGGGCAGGGGAGATAGCACCTGAGGAGATAAGCGAAAAAGAGATAGAATCTGAGTTAATATTCAAATCAGAGCCTGACCTTATCATCAGGTCCGGTGCCACACGTTTAACTGATTTCCTGATATGGCAGTCGGTCTACAGCGAGTTTTATTTCACCGATGTCAACTGGACGAAATTTAGAGAAATTGACTTCCTACGGGCTGTTCGTGATTTCCAGTTGCGTGAACGGCGGTTTGGACGCTAAGAACTCATAGGTCAAGGAAATGCATCTTCTTCATCCACGTGCTTACCGCACTCCTTGCCTTCTCGGGATTCGCAAAATTATTCTCTATCGCTACATCTTCGGCAAAGCCCATGAACGGGTTTATCGCTTTTTGCTTCACATCTGCTACCCATATCATTGCGTCACCAGCGTCTTGCTCCCTGAAGAAAGAGATAAAAGGAGCAGGAGTCTTTTCTGTTGGCACCACGATTACCACTGTCTCTTCTCCTTCTCTCGCGGCTGGTGAGTCCTCACTGATAATGTATGGAACGAACATAATAGAAGATAAAAAGAGGATACGCAATCGCGTGTTATTCGCTTTCTCCGCGAACCGCTCAAGGTACTCATACTCTTTTGTCCTGACCTTTACACCTAACGTCTGCTTCTGACTTAAAATCCGGTACCCAGCTTTTTCCAGGAACCGCTCTGTCACACGGTTCAGAGCATTTAGCGGAGTTCTTACCGCCGTCCAGCGTAGAAACGCATCATCCAGCTCCTCACTTAGATATCTATGCGTGGGTAAGCAATAGAATATCTCGCCCTGGTAATTTACTTTCGTGTGCATATCAGGCGAGAATACTGATATCTTCTCTTCCTTCGTTGTTATGCTCTTGAAAATCATATCTTCTAAATTACCGTCTAAGTCTCTCTCCTGCTCTTCTCTCTCTGTATCGCTCAACAGCGAACTTACACATTCTCTTATACTCCCTGCAAGTTCACCTTCTGACATTACTTTATATTTTGATGTGTAACCAGAGAGTTCGCTGAACACGCTCATCAATAGTGCATTGTGTTTCATCATTCTACGAAAATTAAATCAGTTTAATCAAAAAATAGCTTTATTCCCGCCTTGAGGTACATAGGGGCACCAGGGCTCCTCGGCTAAATAGTCACCTTTTAAATCCTCAGGCTCGTGTAGACCACCGCAGAAATCCACGAAACTCGTTAAGCCGTATGCTCGTGCACGGCATCCCCCGCAGATAGTCCTGTATTCGCAGATACCACATTTACCCTCCAGATTGTCAGGGTCACGAAGCGCTTTTAGTATGGGCGACTGGAACCATATATCTTTGAACTGAGCCTCGCGAACGTTCCCGAGTTTTACTGGTAGATAAGGGCATGGAGTGATTTCTCCTGTTGGGTACACACGGCAATAAGTCAGACCGGCAATGCAGCCACGGCTCCACCGTTCCAGATTCAAGCCCATTTGCGATGCGATACGCATAAATTGCGGTGCACAAACGGGACGAATATCAAGCTTATAGGTTGAATTTGCTATCTTTTCAAGCACGTCAGTAATCATCTGCTCGTACTTCTCTGCAGATATGTCCTCTATCTCTACACCTCTGCCAGTAGGCACGAGGAAGAACAGATGAAAACCACTTGCGCCTTCTCGCTCGGCTAACGCCATTATATCATCAATTTCGTCAAAGTTCTGCTGCGTCACTGTTGTGTTAACCTGAACGTCTATGCCATGACTTCTACATGCGGCGATACCTGCCATCGCATCACGCCATGCACCTTCAACGCCCCGGAACGCATCATGCCGCTCGGGAATAGCTGAATCGAGACTAATTGCGACTGCTTTTACGCTACTGGCTTTCAGTTCGCTTGCTACTGATTCCGTTATGAGCGTTCCGTTAGTGCCCATTGCAACGATCAAGCCCTTCGCAGTTGCGTACCGTGCGAGCTCATAGACGTCATCGCGTAGTAGCGGTTCTCCACCGCTTAATATGAGGATTGGTTTGCTTACTTCTGCAATCTGGTCTATGAGCATCTTACCCTCTTCTGTGCTTAACTCATCCCTGGCTGCTCTCTCTTTCGCATCTATGTAACAATGCGGGCAGCGCAAGTTACAACGAAAGGTCATGTTCCATGATATAAGCCGTGGAATGAACCGTTTCGGGGCATTTCCCGCGGCACCCTCTTTCTCATTCATCATTTCGTAATTCTAATTTGCTAGCTAAATCTTTTCTTATTTTCATAACTTGCTGTTTTGTTTCAGGCAAGTATTTTCTTACCAGTAAATGCACAAAAAATACTTCAAACAGATTGAGGACGACCTAAATGACAAACATAGCCTTCAGCATCGCCTCTATCTGCACAGACGTGAAGTGCTTTTGTGTCATCGCACCGACCGGGCATTCGGGTATGCAGGCACCACAGCCTTTACATAGCCCCGGGTTCACGTACGATTTCCTCGTTCTTATCACTACCTCCTCACACTGCTCCTCCTCTTCTCTTAACTCTATCGCACCAAACGGACAAACCGCTTCACAACTGCCACAACCTATACAAACCGCTTCATTCACTTCCGCAGTTATCGGCTCCACTTCTACATACTCTCCTGATAGGATGTCACATGCTCTCGAAGCCGCTGCTGACGCCTGAGCAACGCTATCTGGTATATCCTTCGGTGATTGACAGCAACCCGCGATGAAGATACCATCAGTCAACGTGTCCACAGGTCGCAGCTTTGGATGCGATTCCAGAAAGAATTTATCGCCACTTTGCGTTATCTTTAACTTCTTTGCAAGCTCGAGAACGTCTTGCTGTGGCACCATCCCGGTTGCAAGCACGACTAGGTCTGCCTCTTTCTCTACCTGGCTACCTTCACTTATCGTTTTCACTTTCAACTTCCCCTTCTCTTCTTTCTCCACTTTTATCTCATCTGTCAACTCGCGTCTTATGTAATTCACGCCCTCTTCTTTCACGCGCCAGTAGAATTCCTCGAAACCTTTACCAAATGCTCGAACGTCTGTATAAAACACCGTTACATTGGCATCAGGTATATGCTCCCTGACCAGATGCGCCTGTTTCGCTATATACATGCAGCATACACGGGAGCAGTACTCATTTCCCGCACTTTTTGCATTCCTGATCCCCTTCTCCCTCGAGCCCACACAGCTAATAAAAACCACTTCCTTCGGCTCCTTACCGTTTATCTCTATCCTGCCCCCGGTTGGACCAGAAGCATTGCAAAATCGCTCGAATTCCAGTCCTGTTATTACTTCTTTATAGTCATAGCCGTAATTCGGCTCTAAAGAAGGATTAAACATGTCATAACCCGTTGCTACTATTATCGCTCCTGCTTCCACCTCTTGCAGTTCCTCTTTCATATCGTGTTTTATCGCTTCTGCTTCGCAAACCTTCTCACAGAGTCGGCAATCTGCACAAATACCACACCGCAAGCATCTTTTTGCCTCTTCTAATGCCGCATCCTTCGTAAAGCCCAGTTCAACCGTTTCAAAGCTATTTATCCTTCTATCAAGTGTAAGTTTCGGCATTTTACTCCTGGTTTGCTTCTCTAACTCTGGTAATCGTGCCTTTACCTCTTCTATTCCTATTCTATTCTCCTCTTCTTCTTCTGTCTCTGGCATGGGTTCACCACGCAGGTACATATCTATTGACTGTGCTGCTCGTCTGCCGCCCGCTATTGCTTCTATCACCGTTGCTGGTCCTGTTACCACATCACCACCTGCGAATACACCCTCTATCTTCGTTCTGCCGCTTACTTCCGCTTCGATCCGGTTTGCATCTACCCCGCTTCTGCCAAGGAATCCAAGCTCTGATTGCTGCCCTATTGCCAGTATTACCGTATCTACATCCATTACAAATTCAGAACCTTCAATCGGCACAGGTCTTCTTCTCCCTGATTCGTCTGGTTCTCCGAGCTCCATCTTTTTACATTCCAGTCCTGCCACTCTATCATCGCCAATTATCCTGCTCGGATTTGTTAAATACACTATTTCTACGCCCTCCTCCTCTGCATCCGCAATCTCTTCTTCCCTCGCCGGCATCTCTGCTCGCGACCTTCTATATACTATCGCCACATGGGAACTACCCAGGCGCAACGCAGACCTTGCAGCATCTATCGCTACGTTCCCTCCCCCTATCACCGCTACTTTCTTTCCGGTTTCCACTTCAACGTCAAGGTTCAGTTCACGCAGGAAATCAACACCTTGTAGTACCCCCTTCAGACTTTCGCCCGCTATACCGAGTTCTCTGCTCTTAGTTGCACCCACGGAAACGAAAACAGCATTGTAGCCCTTCCTAAGCTTCTCAAAACCTTCTTTGTCTATCTCCACTCCTGTTTCTATCTCTATTCGCCCTCCGCCTGCTCGTTTTATGTACTCTATCTCCTTTTTCAAAATGTCGCGTGGTAACCGGTACTCAGGTATTCCAGCAGCGAGCATACCTCCTGGTACCGGCAATTTCTCATATATCCTTACCCGATAGCCAAACTTCGCAAGGTAATATGCCGCTGTTAGTCCTGCGGGACCAGAGCCAATAATTGCTATCTGCTCCTCCTTAACTTCTGTAATCGCCTCTTCTGGCTCTTCTTCATAATCTATGTTATCTACGGCAAATCGTTTCAATGCTCCTATTGCAACCGGCTCGTCTATTTCCCCTCGATTACATACGTCTTCGCACGGATGAGGGCAGACATAGCCGCAAATGGCAGGTAATGGATTCGTTTCCCTTATCAACTCAATTGCTTCTTCGTATCTGCCCTGAGATATTAGCGCTACATAACCCTGCACGTTTACGCCTGCTGGACATCCCAATCTACACGGTGGTATCCCCTCGATCTTATCTATTGTGTACACTAAAGGAATAGCCTGAGGAAAAGGGACGTATACCGCCCCTCTTTTTGATAAACCCAGCTCGAATTTATTGAACACGACTTCTTTTACCGGGCATACGTTCGCACATTCGCCACAGCCCGTGCATTTATCCTCGTCTACATAACGTGGCTTCTTCTTTACTGTCACCTTGAAGTTCCCCACGTACCCCTCGACACTCTCCAGCTCCGCATAAGTAATCAGCTCGATCTTATCATGGCGTGCCACATCCACCATCTTCGGCGTGAGCACGCAGGCAGAGCAATCTAAAGTGGGGAAAGTCTTATCAAGCTGTGCCATGTGACCGCCTATGGTAGGCTCCCTTTCTACTAAATAGACCTGAAATCCTGCATCTGCTATATCCAGCGCAGATTGTATCCCTGTTATTCCACCACCTATTATCAATGCCGAATGTGTTACTCCTACTCGCATCGGCTCTAACGCTTCTAACTGGGATGCCTTTGCAACCGCACTCGCTACCAGTTCCTTAGCCTTTTCCGTCGCCTCTTCCCTGTCTCTATGAATCCAACTGCACTGCTCCCGTATATTTGCCATTTCCATGCAATACGCATTCAAGCCCGCTTCTTTACATGCCCTTCTGAACGTAATTTCGTGCATACGTGGTGAACAAGAAGCAACGACCACCCTGTCCAGATTCGCATCCAGAATATCCTTCTTTATCAGCTCCTGCCCGGGATCAGAGCACATATACACGTAATCACGAGCTATAACAACGCCTGGTAGTCGGTCAGCAAATTGCGCTACCTCTTTTACATCCACAGTTGCTGCTATGTTCGTGCCACAGTGGCAGACATAAACGCCTATCTTCATCTCTTTCCCTTAACCTTCTCCTTTTAGCTCTTTAATTCCGCTATCCGTGATTTATCCAGTTTAAATTTATTTTAATTATTAATATCATAAAAGCTATTGCATAATTACAAAAGCCTCTTCTTTATCTGCGGTGCTTTACCGTTCGGTAACCTATCTATTTATGTAAGAAAAGGGAAGTATAAACAACAAACATGCTTGGCTACAAGAATATCGTCCTATTCTTGCTCATCTTTGCGCTATTCTTAGGCGCTACGGTAGAAATCAGCGAAGGCTCCATTCCACTCGGTATCCTTTTGTTTGTCATCGCTGTATTGTTAATTTCAAGAATAAAGATCCGGGAGGCGTATATAATAAAACAATCCAAACTGCCCATGCTCGTGGGTGTGCTGATTGTCGCATGTGACCTTGGTTATAATATCCTCACGCATAGCGAACTCGGCACATTGGACATCATGACCTTTTTGCTTGGGCTCTCGCTCATCGCGCAGAGCATAAATAAGGACGAAATAAGGCGTATGGGTACCTTCGGCGCATATATGTCCGCGACCTTCATCGTTCTATTCCTGCTCTTTTTCAGCCTTTTTAACTATCTGGATATGGACTTTACGCATCTCTTCGACCATTATTTCGTACTGCTACCGTCCGTGTTCGTCATAAATACATTAGGAATCCCGGTTGACGTGATAGCCATCGAGACGGTGCGTATTGCTGGTGCAGAAGAGATGAGTGTTATAATCGGCGGTCCCTGCTCTGGTTTATACTCGATGTTCCTGCTGATAGGAATAATGGTTGCATATACCAAGATAGAACATATAGCGCGAAACAGGTTTTATCCTCTGCTTATTGTAACTATCGTGGTTGCATATCTCGCAAACCTTGTGCGTGTGTCTATACTGTATATCGCTGGATATTACTATGGCAAAGAATTGATGTACACCGTTCATGTCCATCTCGGCTGGGTTATATTCGTAATCGTTGTGGCTGTGCTGCTTTCTGTACTGGATAAGATGACCAGATAGAAAGAATCTTTCCTGATTCTTACTAACTACATACAGTACGGACTTACACGGTAAAACTTCAGCCATTATTATTGTGTCATTTATGATGAATATCAAACAATTTCGCAGTTCTTGTTTTAGCTCGGAATACCGCGAAGATAACGGCAAAAAGGAAGGATACCGCACCCAAATAAAGTACCGAAATAGCCGCTGCTCTTGCAAATACAAAATCTTTGTTACTAAACGTGTCAATCACGATTATAACAAACAGAACAAACAAATAAGACAAGAAACTGAAGAAAAGTGGTTTTTTTAGCCCCACTCCTTTTATTGCTGGCTTATGCTCAGTACTTTGCTGCTTCAAATGCGCTATACGGTCATCAGTTGCGGGATGCGTGCGGAAAAGGAACAGGTAAGTGGGTAGCCGTATGTCCATAATAGTGACTTCGCCGTTGTGCAGCGGGTTCATAATATAGAGATGCACATGAGCGGGATTCACAGCGAAAGAGTGTAAATTCAAGATCGCTTCTATTTTGCGTAACGCACTTACCAGTTTGTCTGGTTTACCATGCAGAAGCACACTCTGCACATCTGCCTCGTATTCACGTGATGGCGAGTATGTGAGTAGTATAATTGTTGCGGCTACCGGTGCGACCAGAGAAGTGGCAAAAAATTTGATTAAATTTGGAGCCGGGTCATCCTCCTGCCCAAATCCCGTGAATATCGAGCCCCAGAAAGCAAAAGGCACGATTGCAGTAAATAAGCCGGCTAATGCCGCAGCGGCAGTGCCGGTTGGTGTACTTTTTACGTGCATGAGTTCATGCGCCAGCACGGCTTCCTGCTCTTCTCTGTCCAGCAGCTCTATCAATGCGGTCGTCATAACAATCGCAGCATGTTTAGCACTTCTGCCTACTGTAAATGCATTTGGCATTGCTGAATCAGTGATAAAGACCTTTGGTACAGGGCTACCCAGTTTTGTCGCAAGCCGGTAAACGGTTTCATAAATGTCTGATTTCTTATCCCTTATCTCTTTCGCATGATAACGTCGTAATAGTATTTTAGCACTGAAAAGCCGGAAGAAGACTGCTAAAGGTAGCACAAGAAATAGTAATACTAAGTTGATTAGCGTTAGTAAAGGCAAAACGCGCTCAAGCATCGCTGCCCAATCAGTCATAGATAACGATAGTATCAGTAAAATCCACTGCTGAATAGAATTATTCATTGTATATATGTATAAGTTCCTCCTATTTAAGACACGGATTTATTTAAGTTTGACATTGTTGATTTTTATCATCTATCAAGTCCTCTGGTTTAAAACCTGCCCTTATCAATATCTCCACGGGCTTAGTTGCCATGAACTCTTGGAACAGGTACAGGGGGGGTCAACGAACCCCAGAGTGCTCAGGATCATGGCAACGACTGCTTCTCCACAGGTCACTTTCTGGCACGGGTCTACGCCTACGATTCGGTTAATCTCGCTCGCTAAGTTAATTTCACGGCATATCGTTGCTACTATGCCGGGGTGGTCTAAGTTCTTGCGGGTGTACTCGCTCGTTATCCTCTTAGCACGCGGTAAATTGGCTGTTGCATACATTTTCCGTCACAAACGTAGATAGGAATGGTTAGGTATTTAAATGTTTTTGTTGGTGAATTAAAATTCTGCAATACGTTATATCTTAATGTGTGGAATGTGGGTTGGAGAATTAAATTTGTAGATTCAATTAAGATGATCAGGAAGACAAATATCGTGGTTAAAATGAATATTCTGTTCATAATTTTCACTTCCTTACAGAGCGCTTTCGATTTCGTTAATGCTTCTTTTCTTCATTTTGTTTTGGATTTATCCCGCCTTAAAATAAGTTACGTTTACTACTTCGTCAATGTATATTTTTTCGATGCGTGCCTGCATTGTTTCTCCACCTGTCCATTCCAAATGTTTTTTCAAAAGTTCCAGGTCGAATATTCGTTCCCAACTCCGCATGAGTTCTTCCTCAAATGGTGAAGGTGGAGGCCAATTTTCCCAACCTATTTTTGTTTGTATTGTCCACAGCCGCATTCTATTCGATTTAGTCATCCTTACACCCTCTTAGGAGAAGAGGCGTATAACTTTTGGACGGTAAGCACAGCCCCTTCTAAACGAAATCAGTCTCAATCAGCATTTCTTGTAAAAAAGCGCTTTTTCGCTCATATATCTCTTTCCTCTCCTCAACAATAGCATCTACCGGCGCCATTCCGGCGCAAATTTCATTTGATATGAATTGCCATTCCCTCAGATTTCTTAGTGCAGTTATCATAGAATCTCCCGGGGTATCAAACTCTTTGCGTCTCACTTTACGAGTTAAATAGTGCAAGAAATCGAGAAGAAGCTCCCTTTCAATCTTTCCACCACCTGCCCATACTAATTTCGGTGGTAAATTACTCCATAATTCCGAAGGAGTATCTTTCC
>JAOZPO010000130.1 GCA_029932715.1 Halobacteria archaeon
ATAATTCTGCACCCTGTCCCTATCTTCATCAGCGATGAAATCTGCCCATGTCTTACCCACTATCTCTTCCTTTGTGTATCCACTCAGGAGCGCAAATTCCTGGTTCGCCAAAGATATTCTTCCGCCCTCTTCAAGGACACACAAAGAAGTGAGTGCATGCTCGAATATTACCCGGTATCGGTCTTCAGCATCCCTTAACTCCTCCTCCATTCGCTTTCGCCCACTTATATCCCTGAATATCGTTAATTTTGATATTGTACCATCAATATTCTTCAGTGGTGTTTCAACAAGGTCATAAGTCCTGTTCTCCCTGTGAGACTGCCACTCCCACCGCACTGTCTTTCCTTTCATCACCTCTGTGTTTTTGCACAGCGGGCAAGGGTTCTTCCTATTATGAAACACCTTATAGCAGACATCGCCGATATGGTATCCAAAGTCGTCAATCAAAACCCTGTTCATAAACTCTACTTTATAGTCTTTTGATACAATGTACACGCCATCAGGCATGCTCTCAAGTATCAAATTCAGGTTATCTCGCTCCTCTTTTATCTTCTCTTCCAGTTCCACTTCTTTTGTTATGTCTCTGCTTACACGTACAGTACCTACTGGCACGCCATTTTTGTCCCTTAATAATGCCGCCGACATGCTGATGTGTACCTGCTTTTTAGCATTATTTAACACGATCGTTCTGTAATTCTTTAGCTCCCCCTCTCTTAGCACAATTTCCATTATCCGCTCCGCTTCCTCAGGCACAGCAAAGAACTTTCTGTTATGCGTTCCTATTACCTCCTTTGCCGTATAGCCCATGTGTTCTTCTGCCGCTTTGTTCCATGAACGCACAATTCCATTCATATTTACAACAACGATCGCATCGGCAGAACTCTTAATAATATTATCTAAATAATCCTTTGTCGCTTTTAGCCTCTCCTCGCCTTTAGCTTGCTTTTCGCTTATAAGTCCGATAACATACGCTACCACCACAAACATAAACGCTCTTTCTGATGTCGCTATGACTATTTCCATCGTGGGGGGATAAATAGCGAACAGAGTCATGAAGATATGAGCGGTGCCAAGTAAAAGTGCGAGATAAACCGCTTTCTTCTTATACCAAATCCCGGCTAAAATGATAGGGATATAGAATATATGCGTATATACAATTGTCGTGCCGTGGGATGCGAAATAAAGGGCTAAGATGACGCAGGATAATGATGCAAAAGAAAGTATGAGTAATTGCTTTTTCATTGTATAATTCACTATAACCCTCCCTCCTTTTTCTTCTCTCTCTCTTAAGTCAACTGGCAGTTTTTGGTTTTTATTTTTTTATTACTACTACGTATTGCTACTATGGGCTTCATGCCTAAACTTTTTTTAATGATTTACCGAAATGGCGTGAGAAAAAGCCAACCGAGATAACTGATTTAGATGTTTTGTACGTGGGACAAAATTGTTTGATTTATTTTACGTGCGGAACGCACCTCCACACTTCACGATTAGCACTCAACCCGGTAGGGCACGCTCAAAGCGACTGCCGCCTTGTCGTACAGCGCCTGCTTGATAGTGTGCGCGAGCACTTTCAACGCAAGCTGTTTACGGCGTATTCGCATCTTTATCGCCTAGAAAATAGCCTCAACGTAAGAGCGCAGGTGGTATATCCTCTCCCATTCCCCCGTACTCTCCCGCGCAAAGGTGGCCATCCCCTTCCATGCATCAGGGTCGCTTTCTTTCACCCTCGTCTTCTTCTTCAGTGCAAAAAAAAATGGCTTTCCATCCGTGCTCATAAGTATCTCGCAATAACGCATTCAATTTAGTGGAATCGCGTGTCTTCATCTCTGATATTCGAGTATTCACTCCTGCTTGAGGATTTGAGAGAAGTTCCGATTGTTGTAATTATATCGCCACAACTTGAACTGGGTAGAATGCGAAAAACTACTCTTGATTTTGGAGGCGAAAGTCGTGATAAAATTTCTGCGCTCACTAAAGAGCAAAAGGAGATTATTGAAAAGTTGTGATTTGCTGATGCGCTTTATATCAGAACAACTCCTAAGGGCAGCAGACAATCAATGGCACCGTCCTGGTTCTTTTCACAGCCTTAAGATGCGTCTCGTGATCACCACAGATAAGCAGCAAGCCGTTCCTTTCGCGAACAGTATTTGCTATTTCCCTGATATTACCATCCGTTAGTTTCGCAGCAACACTTAAATCCTTACCCCTATGTGCAAACCGGTCAATTGCACGTATATGAGCAAACACCATCTTTATGTCCTTTTTGTTCAATACCGCGATCGTGTGTGTTTTTATTAACTCGTCATATCTGATTATGTCTTCACGGTCGTCAACACCACATACATAGGTTATCCTACCAACGAGCGGTTTTACACCTTTTGTCTCAATTACCATCGCTGTTTTCTTTCCCGTATCCTCAAGTATCTCCAAAATGGATTTTATCTCTGATTTGCCTACATCGTTATCCGTAAAGATACCATGCGCCTCAGGCTCCAAGCCCGTGAGGATAGAGCCGATTGCCGGTGTTGTATGACTGCTCACTGTCTCACACTCGAATAATAGCCCCTCCTGTTCAACGAGCTCATGAATAGTCCGCAGTTCAGCAGCGAAGTCGGAATAAAAGCGAAAGTCAAGGCTGTCAAGTACCAGCAATGTCACTATGGCTGGGTTAGAATGGCGAGCAAATCTGAGTATAGCCTCAACAGGACGAGCGGGCGAAGCCAGCATAATGTTGAAATATTCAGCTAATGTGGGTGCTATTTGCAATAAAGAGATCATAGTAGAAACTGCTTTGACAATGCCCGGTGTGTGAACGCTTTTGCATTTGCGCCTACATACGGAGCCACTACATGCCCCTTGCCGATAAGCAGATATTTGTAGATTACTAAACCCTCCAAACCAACGGGACCTCTTGCATGCACCTTGTACGTGCTTATACCCACTTCGGCACCCTTACCGTACCGGAAACCATCACTGAACCGTGTTGAGGTATTGTGCATCACCGAAGACGAATCCACGAATCGCAAGAATTTCAGTGCCGTCTCAGTGTTCTCAGTAACGATTGCATCGGTATGTCCCGAGCCGTAACGATTGATGTGGTCAATAGCTTCATCAACACCGTCAACCACTTTGATAGATATGATTAAATCGTTGTATTCTGTACGCCAATCTTCCTCTGATGCCTGCTTTATTTGTTGTATATTATTAAGAATTTCCAACGTTTTTTGACACCCCCGGAGCTCAACACCTGCTTTTTTATACCGCTTGCCGATCATAGGTAGGAACTCCGCGGCAATTGCTGTATCCACCAGCAGTGTCTCCGCTGCATTGCATACTGCTGGATACTGGACTTTAGAATCGTAGCATATCTCCACCGCCATCTTCAGCTCTGCATCACTGTCCACATAGACATGGCAGATGCCCTCCGAGTGCCCTAAGACCATGATATTTGTATTAGCCTGTATATATTTAACGAATTGCTCACTACCACGCGGTACTAACAGGTCTATATATTCGCTCAGTTTTAACATCTCGTTTACGTCCTCTCGTGTCTCAAGCAGTTGAATCCAGCCTGCGGGTATTTCAACGCCTACTGCTGCTTCTGATACCGCCTCGAACAATGCAGCATTTGAATTGTGCGCTTCAGAACCCCCTTTTAGCATTACGGCATTGCCGGTCTTGAGACAGAGCGAGGATATTTGAACCAGGACATCGGGTCTGGATTCGAATATCGCACCAATTACACCGATTGGGCAGGTCACCTGAAAAAGCTCTAAGTCTTTATCTAACTCAAGTGCTAACTGCGTTCTCCCAACCGGGTCTTCCAAATGTGCAACGTCCCGCACACTCTTTATTATCTCGTCTATCTTGACGTCATCCAGTTTTAATCGGTCTACCAAAGCTCTTGACATCCTACCCTCACGTGTTAAAGCCAATGCGGCTTCAATGTCCTTTTCATTAGCTGCGAGTATCTTTTTCCTATGCTTATCAATAGCAGCCGCAATTCTGAGCAAGCCATTGTTTCGCTCCGCGATTGTAGCATTAGCCAATTTAAGCGCTGCGCTCTTCGCCATACCTGCCTTCTCTATTATACTTCCGTCCACTCCTTCCATTTTTAACCCCCTAAAAAAAAAAACTCTGTGATGATTAAAATAATAT
>JAOZPO010000010.1 GCA_029932715.1 Halobacteria archaeon
ACTCAAACCTTTCCGGAAACTCGGTAGCAGGTCCGTGTATGTAAGTTGCATGTGTTACCTTTTGCTATTGTGACATATAAACTTTAGCCGTAACATATAAACCTTAGCGCAACTGCATTTTCAACAGTTCCGTCATCTGTACATACATACATCCTCATAAGGCGCAAAAGGACCCAAAAACTGCTTATTACCAAAGAACCCGCTTCGCATCAGGAACAACGGCAGCACCCCTTTTAGCTCGCCTTCTTCTTTTACAATTAAATAAACAGGTGTACGCCTTCTCCACTATCAAACTTTCAAAAAGTTTAATCAAAACACTTCGCAGTTGATGATAAAAAGTAGATGTAGGGGAACTGAGAACATATATATCGTCCTTTTTCTTGTCTCCTTCTTCTTCTGATTCCATCGGGATCAACGGGAAATCCTCCAGCGGTATATCCAGAAAATGCTTGTAGTCATAGGGCTTGAGCGATCCAGCAAAATGACTGCAAAAAAAATCAATACAATTTTAATTTTAGTTTCAATATTTGCAAATAAATTTTGCCTATGTTTCTAACAGACAGTTCTAAGAGTGTAAAGCCCGGATACAAAGTTTATATATTGGCTATTTGTTAAACTAATCGCTAAGAGCCGATAACTATTTATTGCCTTACCGTATAATGTATCAGTAAAGGTGTCACGGGAAAAATGTCGCGGGAAGCGGCGGCGTAGCTCTTGTGACCATTGTAATATAGGAAAGATAGAGGAGGAGAGAAAGAAGAAATGGAAATATTAAACAGCAAAAAGCATAAAAGATGGATGAGAGAAAGTAAAAATGGGGTAGTAATATGTACGTTACTGATAGCTGTAATACTCGGGACGCTTGCACCAACTGCAATGGCACTGCCTACTGCTAACAGTTTCGGCGTTGATGATGCAGCAGGTTATAAGGATATTCAGATACCCGTAAACATCACCAATGTGCAGAATGGCCCTGTTCCATGTATAATATTCAATATCTTATACAATAACAGCATAATAAAGCTTGAGGGCGTTCAGAAGGGTACTCTAACCTCAGACTGGAGAAGCCCACTCTACTTTAACCTTGATTGGGGCTCTCGAATCGCGGTATTCTATGAGCCCGTAGATGAGCACGCGATACAAAACGGCGCAAGTGGCTCTGTTGTGCTGCTTAATTTCAGTGTTAGAGGCGAGCCGGGTGATATGAGCTGTATGAACTTCTCTGATATACAACTGGCTGAGGATGCACCAAACTATCAAATAGGTACAGCGCCTGCGAAGAACGGTACGTTTACCGTCTTAAAATAGTTAGTCCACTTGTTAGTACGGTACACGAATGATGAAGTTTTATTATATCTTTTATCCTGCGCCGTTTGGGTTATAAAAATGCTTTTTAAAAATCGCTCTCAAAACCAACGCATATCACTTTTTTTTTTCTATCTTGACGAATAAACCACCTTTATTATATCATTATTCCGCAGTGCGTACTTCTCACCCAGCCGTCGTTTCGTTCTCGCGTCTATCGCATAGAGAAAGCTATTACCGATGTCAGAATGAACCGCAAAAGCCAGGTCCCTGGCTGTGCTCCCGGCTTTCAAGAGATACGCATCCGGTAGCACACGTCCCGCGGAATCACTGTACTTATGCTCATCCTCTACCGGATACACCACCACGTAGTCCAGCAGGTCAAACACCACACGATTTAATATCCCCTGTACGCCAGTACCGTCATAAGCACGAATCAGACTCTTTATCTGCTCCAGACCTTTCCTCTGCTTATCCGTGAGATCAGCGAAAACATCAAATTCGGTATCTCCAGGCAGATATTTTATTTTATTGCTCTTTGCTGCTGTTCTCAACGCAAATTCCGCCGCACCGGAACAGGGAATTACAATTTCATCTTTTTCGTTAGCGCTTTCCATCTCTTTCATCTTTTTTAGATTCTGCTCAGGTGCAATATCTGCTTTGTTCGCTGCAATAATCATCCTTTTGCTTCTCGTTACTATCTGATAAGCTAATTCCTTCAGGTCGCCCTCAGTCCAGGACTTCGTGTTAGTCTTGTCCTGGATGCCGGATTTGAGTATAGCTGCTTTTACTTGCTCTTCCATTACACCAACTCCCGTTAATTGCTCAGCAAGCAATCGTTCTATCTTCTTACCTTCTAATTCCACTTTACGCTCCAGCTTATGCCAATTCCTGCTTATAATACCATAGACCCACATATTCAATTCCTCTTTGAAGAACCTGACGTCTTCCAGTGGGTCATGAGTCCCGGGTTCCACCACATTACCGTCTGCATCTGTCGCGCCCGAAGCATCTACTACGTGTATTATCGCTTCCGCCTGCCTGAGTTCGTCCAGGAATTCGTTCCCCAAACCTCTACCTTCATGTGCTCCTCTTACCAATCCCGCAACATCTATTACCTCTACCGGAATGAATCGGGACCCGTCAATGCAATTGCCGCATCTCTCCCGCAGCTGAAGCTCATCATCGTTACAGGGACAATTAACCCTCACGTATGCTATTCCCACGTTCGGCGAGATCGTTGTGAAAGGATAGGCAGCAATCTCGACATCAGCAAGCGTAATTGCCTTAAAGAATGTGGATTTACCTGAATTTGGCTTACCTGCCAATGCTATTGTTATCATTTTATTCCCGCATTTGCCTTCCGCTTTTAGCTCCCCTTAGCCATAAGCAATTAATAGATAGTAAGGGCAAAACACATAAACATAATCCTCTTTACCATAAAAGTAACTAAACGAAAGGTGTAAAACAGGAGAAAATAGAAAAGCTTAAATAGCCTTCAGCCATAACATCACATTAAAAAAGGAGGTGAGACGTAAAGATGAGAAAACATGCGATTTTGGCTACTGTGCTGGTTGTTATTGCGCTATTTGCATGCGGCGTGGCGCAATCAGAAGAGACGGAACAACAGGGCGTAGGCGAGATAAGGATAGGTGTTGTCGCTCCATTGACCGGTGGCGCGAGTACAACAGGGAATGATATGTGGCAGTCAGCCGTTCTATCGGCAGAAGAGATAAACGCTAATGGAGGAGTTAATGTCAGCGGTGTTAATATGAATATCACCCTTGTTAAGGGCGATACGGAGACAAGCAGAGAGGGCGGCGTTAAAGCCGTAACGAAATTAATTACGGTAGACAATGTGGACATCCTTGTTGGTGGGTTTTCAAGCGGCATAACCTATGCTGACCAGGTTGTTGCCGCGGAGCACAAGGTGCCTTTTATAATTACCGGTGCATCCTCTCCGATAATAACGAGAAGGGATGATATAGATACAAATTACTTCTTCCATCACTGCCCGACTACTGATGATTACCCGGACTCAACCCTGCTGTTCGTTGATGACGTGGTAAAACCAGAGATATACGAGAGGTTCAATTTCTCTGAGGATAGACCACTGAGGCTGGCTGTTCTCTACCAGGACAGCAAATACGGCGAAGGTGTTTACGACGGCATTAAGAAGGTGATAGAGAAGCACAACCTCAACATGGACATAGTAGCAGCCGAGAAATTCAAGATGAGCGAGACTGACTTCAGAACAGTATTAACCACGATAAAAGCATCTAACCCGGACGTTCTATATCCCGCTGCGTTCCTTAATGAGCAGACTCTTATAGTGGCTCAGGGAAGAAGGGATGTTGGTTTGAATAACATCTATCTCTCTGTTGAATGCAATGATGACCCTGACTACTATTCAGGAGTGGAGAACTGGGGTGAATACTCGATACAGGAGAGCAGATTCGGTCCCTATGCCGTTCCATCAGGCGACATACATGATGCAGTGGTGAAATTCAGAGACGACTTTGAGGATAAATGGGGTACATCGCCAAGCATGATGGGTGCATCAACGTACGAGGGCGTATATATCGCAGCCAAAGCGATAGAGGATGCTGGTAATCTGGATAAGAGTAATATCAGGGCTTCACTCGCAGCGCTTGAGATGCCGCAGATCATAGAGGTGATGCAGAACGGTGTGATAGCTTTCTCGCCTGATTACAGAGAGAGCAAATTCGAGCTTTATATGCAGCAATTGATCTCGAATGAAACCCTGGACGAGACAAGACCGAAGATAGTATGGCCAGAGAGCGTAAAGGAGACAGATTTTGTACTGCCGGATTGGTACGAACCTGGATCAAAAGCTGAAGAACAGACACCCGCAGCACCAACACCAAAAGGACCTGGTTTTGAAGCAGTAGTTGCCATTGCCTCTCTATTCGCAATTGCATACCTGGTGCTGAGAAGGAGTAAGTAAAGACCGTTTGTGTTTGTATAGCATACATAAACCACGAGATTCCACACACACAAGATTAACACAAGAACTAGTTAGTTTAGTTGGATATTTGTAAATCGGTATAATCTTGTGGCTAGCTATACAACCTTTTTATTTTTATCCTTTTATTCCTATTCCACATGGACATCAGCATTTTTATACAGATATTGGTATGGGGGCTATATGCAGGCTGCATCTACATCCTCCTGGCTATTGGCTTGAACTTGATCTTCGGTGTTATGAAGGTTGTGAACTTCGCACATGGGGAATTGTTAATGATTGGTGCATACGTGACCTTCTGGCTATATAGCTCCTCTGGAATTAATCCTTATCTTGTAGTCCCTATATCCACGTTTATTATGGCTATTCTCGGTATTCTCATTGAGCGATTTGGCTTCCGACCGATAAGAGGTACGGGCAAATTAAACGAAATATTCCTCAGTCTCGGATTGATTTATCTGCTCCAGAATTCCGCTGCTCTGTTATGGACAACCAATTCAAGAACCATTCACAGCCCATACAGTGATATTTTAGTGCCTCTGGGTACTATCAAGCTGCCTCTGGATTATATTATCATTATTATAGCCACAATCCTGTTCTTGATTGCATTTCAATTATTCATGAAGAAAACAACCATCGGTAGAGCGATGCGAGCCACGAGCCAAAACAGGGAAGCCGCGGCTTTAATGGGCATCAATGTAGAGCGGATAGACATGCTCAGTTTTGCGTTGGGTTCCGCGCTTGCTGCGGTAGCAGGAAGCTTATGGTTGATTAGTGGTCAGATGGTGAATCCTTATGTAGGGTCCTTGCCAGCGATAAAAGCCTTTGCCGTTATAATCATTGGTGGACTTGGTAGTATCCCTGGAGCTATTATTGCAGGCTTGATCCTGGGTATAGCAGAAAACGTTGTGCCAGTCATCATTCAATCACTCGTGGCTGTATTCAACGTTGAAATGTCTTTCACCGCATGGAAGGATACAATTGCATTCTTAATATTGATTATAGTACTTATACTCAGACCTACAGGCTTATTTGGTAAGAAGGGCGAATAAATAAAGAATGAACAGGGAAAAGATAATAAGTGTAAAAACATGTCTTGGCTTTATTTCATTCTTAATAGCGTTACTAATGCCGCATATTTTCGGCGTTAGTCAGTACCTTCTGACTGTCTTAATTATAATGCTTGTCTTTATCCTGTATTCCTCGGCGTGGAATCTGCTTGCTCTTTCGGGCCAGGGTTCTTTAGGCCATGCCGCATTCTTCGGTATTGGCGGTTATACCTCTGCGATAGTAGTAAAGAGTCTTGGTCTTCCTCCGCTTGCGACAATACTTGCTGGTGGTATATTTGCAGCTTTTATCGGCGTTCTTATAGGTCTTACATGCGTACGGCTGAAAGAATGGTTTCTCGCTATGGTGACATTTGGGTTCGCGGTCTTAGCACATACAATAACCCTCGAACTTCCCGGGCTTACCGGTGGTTGGGATGGTCTTCCGGTACAGAAAGTTATTCCCGTAACTGTGCACAATTATATCATGTATGAATATTATCTCGTTCTTATTACCACGGTTATCGTGCTTTTCGTCATCTACCAGATAATGAACTCAAAAGTAGGGCTCGCTTTTGAAGCGATAAGGGAGAATGAGCTTGAAGCAAATGTGATGGGTATAAATGTCATGAAGTATAAGTTGACTGCGTTTGCCGTAAGCGCGTTCTTCAGCGGTATTGCCGGAGCATTAGAGATCCACCATTTTGGATATATAACCCCCGAGGTTTATGGCATTGACATATCTTTCTGGCCGATAATATATTGTGTAAGTGGCGGCTTATGCACCATTGAGGGTCCTATCCTGGGTACGATTATCATAACACTGCTGGATGAGAGTTTAAAGAACTTTGGCTGGACATACGAGCGGTACATTATGATAGGTTTGATTCTAATCCTTATAGTAAGATTCCTGCCAAAAGGTTTCGTTTCGGTACCTGAGAAGATAAAGGCTTATTTGCGTAGTTAATCATGCAGACCATAAATGGATTTTAGCCATGGCTCGGGAGAATCGCAAAAATTATTTGCTCTAATTAGCTTGGATGCGTAGAAACTCTAAAGTCAGGGTACTATTAAATTTCATGTCCCTTTATATATGATGGGGAAAATATATTATTCATTGAAAAAATGCCAGAAGAAGTAAAAGAATCGGCAGAAAAGAGAAGAGAAAGGTGGATGGAAAGAGAGGCAAAGAAAGCGGACACAAAAGCAGGGGGAAGAAAAGCAGAGCTTTCCGAACGGGCAAAGTGTGATATTTGTGGTAAGGAAGTAGAAGAAGGCGAATACATAAATATTCGGGGTAAAATTCTTTGCGCAGAATGCTATGAGGCGTCACTTGAAAACGAGATGGCGGATATAGGTGCTGCAGATGGTACTGGAGCTGGATAGATAAACAACTTGCAGCGCTGTAAATCCCACAGTCGTAACTTCTCTATAATCCGCAAGAGATAATCGAATAGCCGGGAGGTTAAATGGAGTTTCAGGATCAGACTACCTGTTTAGCTTGCGGTACAAATCCATAACAGTTATAACAATAGTTATCTTGCATACAGTAAAGTCTCAAAAAGTTTAATTAACACGCTTCGCCTTATTCGATAGATAACATCTCAAGGGTCTGTTCTGCAATTTTCACGTACATATTTGTATACGTAATGAGCGGCTGCCGGTTGATCGTTCCATCCACGAAAAAGAAAGTATTTATTCAGTCATATTAAGAGATTTATATACATCATTATTTATCGTCTCGTCATATATTTTTAATATTAAAGAGCAGCAATAAAAAATCTTTATATCTATCATACATGTAAAGTTGATTAGCATGGTATCAAGCACAGAACGGATAACAGAAACGAGCAAGAGCGCGGTAATAAAAGCGCAATATAAAAAATATATCGGCAGGAAAATCATATTTATTCTCTTTTCTATCGCCTTAATAGTTATTATCACGGGCATATCGGCAACGCTTGGCCCTTATTCTATCACAGTCCCAGAGGTCTATTCAATAATATGGCAAGGACTATTTCAGCATCCCGCAACAACGGAAGAGTTTGTCGTGTGGAACCTGAGGTTGCCACGGATTTTAATGGCTGTTTTAGCAGGCATGGGACTCGCGATTGCAGGCACGATGATGCAGGGCATAGTAAGGAATCCGCTTGCAAGTCCTTATACATTGGGCATCTCATCAGGAGCGGGATTTGGCGCTGTTATCGCCATTATTTATGGCACGGGTCTAATCCCCTGGGCGGGTAGCGGCTATCTCACCATAGTAAATGCTTTTGCCTTTTCTCTTATCCCTGTATTCGTAATCATGGCATTAGCACGATTCAGGAGAGCCACGCCTGAGATGATGATCCTTGCTGGCATTGCTATGATGTTTGTATTCTATGGATATACACACCTGATATATTATTTCGCTGATCCGGATGCGATGAAAGAAGCTTACTTCTGGACAATAGGAGGACTTGGCAGAGCTTCGTGGGAGACTCTTACGCCAATGGCTGTTATGCTCGCATTCTGTATCCCACTGCTAATGTGGCGATCATGGGACTTGAATGTAATGGGTGCGGGAGACGAAACGGCAAAAAGCCTTGGCGTTAACGTCGAACGAGTAAGACTACTTATAATGATACTCGCATCCCTTCTTACAGCAAGTATCATCAGCTTTACCGGTTGTATCGGATTCGTGGGATTAGTTGCACCACATATATGCCGCATTTGTATAGGCGGTGATAACAGGTTTTTAATTCCCGCTTCTGGTCTCTTCGGTGCTACTTTTCTGCTCTGCATGAGTACTCTCGGCAGAACCATTCTGGCACCGGTAATCATTCCCGAGGGTGTAATGATGGCTTGTATCGGAGGTCCTTTCTTCTTTATCCTTTTGATAGGGAAGAAGAAGGAGTATTGGTGAACAGAAAGAAATGGTGAATCTAAAAGTAAAAGATGTGGAGTTCAGCTATGAAAGCGTGCGGGTACTCAAGACTGTCAGCTTAGAGCTCGCAGCATCTGAGGTGCTGGGCGTGGTGGGACCAAATGGCGCGGGTAAATCCACGCTGATTAGATGTATAGATCGTATTCTTAAACCACAGCATGGAACTATACTGCTGGATGGGCAAGATATAAATGCGCTGCATCTGACGGAATTAGCGAAAAGAATGGGCTATATTCCTCAAACTACTTCTCAGGTCTTCCCTGCTACTGTCTTCGATACCGTTCTCATGGGCAGACGTCCTCATATCGGCTGGCGGAGTAACGAGGTAGATACGGAAAAGGTGTTAGAAACATTGAAACTGCTAAATATCGAAGATCTCGCTATGCGTGACATAAATGAACTCAGTGGCGGTCAACAGCAGAAAGTGTTTATAGCGAGAGCGGTAACGCAGGAACCCGAAATCCTTCTGCTCGACGAGCCGACCTCAAACCTCGACATCAGACACCAGCTTGAAGTGCTGGATACATTAAGGAATATCGTAACTGAGCGTGGCATCTCGGCAATAATGGCTATTCACGATCTCAATCTTGCGGCAAGGTACACAGATAGCATATTAATGATGAATGGTGGTTCGGTGTTTGCAGTAGGTGACCCTTCTTCTGTCCTCACCACTGAAAACATAACCCATGCTTATGGTGTTGAAGTGGAGGTGAATATTCATAGAGGGAAACCGTATATCCTACCAATAAGACCGGTTGGTAGAAGATGAGAAGGGAATAAGACGTGAAATACCTTTATGTATTATATTATAATCACAATAATAAATAATCACAATAGGAGACATAAAAATGAGTGTGAAGATTAAGCAATTAGTCGTTTGCCTGGCGGTATTAGCAGTACTTACGATGTTCAGTGCGCTTGCACTACGGGCATTTGAACTGCATGTCAATGCAGAGACGGCAGGAGTGGTAAACGGCTCATGGGCGAATGGTGATTTCAATCATAATGGTATTCCAGCAGATGCCGGTGACTTAACAATGATGCTGAATGCAGCTGTGGGCAAATTCATAGCAGACGAGAAATACGACTTAAATGCTAATGGCATATCCGCAGATGCTGCTGACTTAGCAATGATGAAAGATGCATCTGTGGGCAAGATAGAACTGCTGTAAAAAAATCGCTAAAATTGGCTTAAAGAGTATAATAAAAGATGTATATACAAGAACAAAAGATAGAAGCAAAGAGATCATCAAGAATGTATAACAAAGCACTAAGTGTCATAACCATAGCTGTAGTGACAGTGTTGTCAGCGCAGTTAAGTATTCCTACTGCTGACTTTTTTGGCATAGAAGATGATGCGAGTGGATATAGTGGTACATGTGTATTAATACCAGTGAACATCACCAATGTGCAGAGCGGTCCGATTCAAACCATAATATTTAATATCCTGTACAACAACAGTGTCATAAACGTTGTGGCTGCACATAAAGGCACTCTAACGTCCGGCTGGGAAACAATTGACTATAATAACCTTGATAGAGGCACTCGAGTTAGTGTTGGGGGTTTTGATTACCCAATTCTGAATGGCTCAAAAGGCTCTGTGGTCGTGCTCAACGTAAGCATTATTGGCGAGCCAGGAGAAACGACCTGGATGAATCTGAGTGCCATACAGTTGTCAGATACAGATGGCAGTCATGTGGGCACCGCACCAGCGAAGAATGCTACATTCACTGTTCTAATACAAACGCCTGCTCTTGTATTCGATACTGGTTCGGGAACATACCCCAGCATCTCAGGCATTCATAACGGGACATTAAAGCCAAAGCAAACGATTAACGTATCCAAACTGTACACGTATCCATGCGAAGGAACGGGGGGGCATACCGAATACGTTAGAATATGGAACAACCATATATTGAATGCAACAGCGAAAAGGGATGCAGGCGACTGGCACAATATCTCGTTTAATAAAAACTTCACGCTTGTAGCAGGCGAAACCTACTATTACACTATACGCACTGGCTCTTATCCTCAGATAATCCATAATGAAACATTCACGGATGGATATGGAACAATAATCAGCTGCGATAAATTCGTTGATGCAAACGGGAGAGTTTATTATGACTGGATACCTGCTATTAAATTGTTTGGTAGCTAATGCTTTATTTTGAAAGAAAGTTTTTTTTTATATAAACAAGGGTAAGAAAAGGGATTATGCACAAGAAGGAGAGACTAATAGAGATTTTTGATACTACCTTGAGGGATGGTGAACAAACGCCGGGGATTGCATTTACGCAGGAGCAGAAGAGCGCGATAGCGAAGCAGTTGGATCGACTGGGCGTGGACATAATAGAAGCGGGTTTTCCTATTAGCTCAACACGGGATAAGGACGCAGTAAAGCTTATTTGTGAGATGGGTTTATCATCGAAGATATGTGGTTTGGCAAGACTAATAACAAAGGACGTAGATGCTTGCATAGATTGCGGTGTGGATATGATACATATATTTGCACCCACATCGGCGATTCAACGTGAACACACGACAAAGATGAGCGAAGAAGAGGTAAAGACGCAAACGTATGAGCTGGCGCAGTATGTCAAAGCAGAAGGTTTTTTATGTATGTTCTCTGCTATGGATGCGACACGGACGGACGTGGATTATCTCATTGACCTGTACAAAACAGCGGAAGAGGGTGGGGCGGATATATTGAACGTGCCCGATACAGTAGGTGTGACCGAGCCCTTTGCCATGTACGAACTGGTGAGGCGGATATATAAAGAGGTGAAGGCACAGATAAGCGTACATTGCCATAACGATTTCGGTCTCGCGGTTGCGAACAGCCTGGCTGCGGTAAAAGCGGGTGCAGAAGAGGTTCAGGTCGCTGTGAATGGTCTGGGCGAGCGTGCCGGAAACGCTGACCTTGCTGAGATCGTGATGGCTTTGAACTCGATCTACGGGCTGAAGACGAATATAAAGACCCAATTATTATTCGAGACCGCGAGGCTTATTGAACGGTATTCCCGCATTCAAATCCCTATAACACGACCCATTGTAGGCGAGAACGCATTCGCTCATGAGTCAGGGATACATGCACACGGTGTGATAGCAAAGAGTGATACATTTGAGCCGGGGATAATGACGCCGGAGATGGTGGGGCACCGGCGGAGGATTATGCTTGGGACGCATACAGGAAAGCACTCGGTAGAGAAGAAATTATCAGAAATCGGAATGTCATGCACGAAGGAGCAACTGGACGAGATACTTGAGCGTGTAAAGGAACTCGCGACTGGTGGTAAAAAAGTCACGGATGACGATCTGTTCACGATAGCTGAGGTGGTAACCGGGGAAGCACTGGAGCAGGAGCGACTGGTGACGTTAAAAGAGCTCTCGGTGATGACCGGTAATAATTTAATACCAACAGCATCGTTAAAAGCAGTAGTACGGGGGAAAGAATGTAAGAGTGCACAGATGGGGATTGGCCCCGTGGATGCCGCGATACATGCAATTCAGGATATAATAAGTGGAGAGATAGGCGGCGATGTTAAGCTGAAGGAGTTCAGGATAGAGGCGATAACCGGCGGCTCTGATGCACTTGCGGAGGTAATTGTGGGTGTAGAGAAAGGGGAGAGAACTGTAACGGCGAGGGGTGTGCGGGAAGACATTGTGATGGCTTCGATAGAGGCGTTTATCAATGCGGTGAATCGGCTGATCTAAAGGGTAATCCTGTTACAAAAATGAAGAGATGAAACTCAAGTCATGTATAAAGGGTTATAAGAAGGGCACGCACCGTGTAGTTCCCCCGGCTGAGACTTTAGCATGGATAGAGTCGAAGCTCCCGGTTGCGGGTGTTGAAAAGGTTACGGACATAACGGGACTTGACAGGATTGGGATACCGGTATTTACGTGCATAAGACCAACTGCGGAAGGCGGAGCGGTATCGGAGTATAATGGTAAAGGTACGACCGCGGAAGAAGCGAGAGTGTCAGCACTGATGGAAGCGATCGAACGATATTCCGCAGAAGTCAAAGACCGAGAACTTTTAGAGGCTAGTTACGTCATGCTTAGCAAACAGGAGAATGCTTTAAACCCAAACGAGCTGATTCTGCCTAGTTATGTGAAGAATATAGAGGTAGTAAGCATCCCATGGGTAAAGGGCTATGATCTGATACAGGAGGAGGAGATATACGTACCTGCGAGCGCTGTCTTTCATCCATTGCCTTCGCGATACGATAGCGTCCGGCTGTTCAGAACGAATACGAACGGATTGGCATCGGGCAACGAACTGGAGGAAGCGATTTTCCACGGCCTCGCGGAACTGATAGAACGAGATGCGTGGTCGCTGGTGGAAATCACACGTAATACAGGCGCAATTGTGGAGTTAAAAGAAGAAAAGATTCGTACGCTTATGGCTAAGTTTTCGGATGCAGATGTTTCGCTACTTATACGGGATATAAGGAGTGATATTGGCGTTCCGACTTTTGCTGCTGTTTCTGATGATCTCAGATTGAAGGACCCAACGCTGCTTACCACCGGGATGGGAACGCATACGGATGCGAGGGTAGCGATAATGCGTGCACTTACGGAAGTTGCCCAGAGTAGACTTACGCAGATACACAGTGCGAAAGGTAAGGATATGAGGCGGATAATGGGCTATGAGTGGATGCGAAATAAGAACAAACATTGGTTCGTCAATTCTGCAACTACCGCATTCGCAAGCATAGAATCAAAGGATAATACTGATTTCCTCACTGATATAAATTACATTCTGGAGCGGATACAGGGCGTGGGATTAGAACGAGCGGTGGTGGTGGTCTTGACGCGAGCGGAAATTGGCGTTCCCGTGGTGAGAGTGATCGTGCCGGGCTTGGAGATGTACACAGTGGATGAACAGAGGATAGGGCAAAGGTGTAAGAATGCACGGGTTAAATAGGCAAAAAGAATAAGTATAGTGAATGATAAGCTAATAGTATCACAGCCTCGGTAGCTTAGCCTGGTTGAGCGGCTGATTTGTAATCAGCAGGTCGAGGGTTCAAATCCCTCCCGGGGCTTTTAATATACTTCACATCGTCACAGATTGAGCTTTTTCAACGCTCTGAAACCAATGGATCGAGTTCTTGTTTACACTTTTAATAAACATTAACTTTGATGAATCATTTTGGGGAGTTAATGTAATAAATGCGCAATTTATGCCTGTGCTGAGCACATATAGCATTCAAATTCAATATACATATATATCTTTATACTTACTACCTTTTACTAACCAATGGAAGACGAAATAGTAACAATAGTAGAAGAAGCAGGCGTAGTGCATAAGAGCCCGATAGTGATAGAGGGCCTGCCCGATGTGGGTCTGGTGGGGACCATCGCGGCGTCTTATATAGTAGAGAAGATGGACTACGCAAAAATAGGCTATGTCGAATCTGATTTGTTCTCTCCTATCATGGTGGTACACGATGGTAAATTGCATAACCCTTTTCGCTTATACGGCAATGAACAGGTGGTAGTGGTGCTATCAGAGACGGTGATACTACCTGATGCGGTATATCCAATGACACGAGCTTTAACTGATTGGTTCAAGGTTATCGGCGCCGAACTCGTTATATCTGTTACAGGCTTGCCGGCGAAGAACAGGATTGATATAGAGAAGCCGGAAGTGTTTGGTGTGGCGGATAACGATGCTGCGGTAAAAAAGCTGAAGGATAAGGAGATAGAGCTGCTGGAGGAGGGCTTTATCGCGGGTACCTATGCCATAATGCTAAGGGAATGCAAGAAGAGGGGTTTGAATGCCATTTCTTTACTTGGTCAGTGTTTTCCTGTATATCCTGATCCCGGCGCGGCGGCATCGGCAATTAAGGCACTCGATAAGTTTGTACCATTGGGGATAGATGTTAGCGACTTGATAGAGAAGGAGGAGGAGATAAAAGTAAAAGCAAGGGACCTAATGCGACAGACAACGCTTTCCAGTCAACAAATGCAAAAGAGCGCGGAGCAGGATATGCCCATCATGTATCGTTAGGTTAATGTGATGTAAGATGAGAACGGAAAGAAGGATAATAAAGGAGGGGTACGACGGTAATTTAGAACCATTATTTGAGATGGAAGATAAAGGGGATGCGATAAAGATCACCGTAGACCTGCCACGAGTGAAGAAGGAAGATGTGGAGATAAACGCAACAAGGGATACGGTAGAGATAACAGCGAAGATGAATGAAGCGATTGCCTGGGAGAGATGGGGCACGATCCAGAAAAGGATGACGTTTCAGACATTTCAGAAACAGATAAGATTGCCGGAGCCCATAGACCCAGATGGAGCGTCTGCATCGTTTAAAAACGGTATTCTCATGATACTAATGCCAAAGGTAAGGAGAAAGGTGTTGATAAATATAGAATAAGAAATGAGTGATTATACGGCGATAGCAGATGTTGGAGAAACATTGAAGAAGCTGCTGTGGTATAATATAAAAGATGAACAGTATCCACATTAGAATGCTTTGGCACATTCGTTGCTAAAACAACGTATTCATACAGCTCTCCTTCACGATTGAACTTTTCCCAGAGCATTTTGTCCCTTCCAATGTTATAACACTCCCATCAATCCGCAGCCTGTCAATGTTCACGGGATGCTTCAGAAGCGGTTAAAATATTTTGTACGCGCTTATGACCTCGATTAGTTTATGGATGACCTCGTTCTTTTTACACCTCTCCTCGATAACCTCTTGAAGTCCAATCATCGCTGCGATCTTATGGAAGAGGAGAACTGGACCGTATTCCAGAACTTTCGGTATGCCGATATCGTCCAATCGGGTTTTACTCTCTGTATAAATATCTCACTAAAATTTGGGATAAAATACAAAGCAAAAAAATCACACCTTCTACTGTTACGTTTAGCGCGCGATAAAGAATACTATTCTTTTGGTCGGAGCGGCCGAAAACTTTAATAGGAACCGAAAGGTTTTTATGTAGACCAAAACATTTATATAGCCGCTGATGCG
>JAOZPO010000131.1 GCA_029932715.1 Halobacteria archaeon
CTCAAGCCCCATCTCCTCCGCAATACTGAGATTCCGCGCTGCCACTGGCAGCCACGTATGCATGTCAAAAGAGCCAAAAACACCTGGCGCAGGGCAACAGGAAGCACCTACCATTTCCTTTGTCTCTATCCCAAACTCCTTAAATATCCGCTTAGTCGCCGCTTCTATACCCGGATACCTGTTCGGCGTGATACACCCGAGGAAATATGCGTATGTCTTCGAGTCTTCTTCCGTCATTTCTTACCTCCTTTATCCATTCCTTTCAAATTCATCGTATCCCAATCAAAATCAATCATCGCATCGTATCCCGTCGTTTTGAATATCGTCTGCACCTGCTCCAGTTGATCTTTGTGTTTCTGCGTGGTCGGCGGCTGCGACTCGAGACCTACCTTTTCCCTCAGTTCCATCTGAGCAGGGCCTATCGGCACTGCATGACCAGTCTTCAGCACATAAACGCCAATCATCCGGTGTGGAACCGACATGTGTCCCTCCTTCGCCGCTAAGTTCCTTATCGTCCTTATTATATCCGTTGTTTTCACCCCTTTTGGACATCGCTCATAACAGGTGAAACAAGTTGAGCAGAACCACAGCTCCGGTGCGTTAAAAATCTCCTCGCGCAAATCCACCAGAGCCATCTGCATTAATTTCCTGGTCCTGAACGCTGTGTTCCTCCCTGAGGGACAGCCCCCTGTACACTTACCGCATTGAACGCATTCCCTGAGCGTCTCCAAATGCTCCCTGCCAAACACTTCTCCGCCATAATCAACTATGTCTTCATATAAAGTTCCCATAACATACCTCCTTTATCATTTACCTATTTGTGTTTACCCTTTACATGCCTTATCAATATTTACAGTATAAATAATTTGCGGTTTTTTCCCGTGGATTACAACTCCACTACCTTCGCTTCTCCCTTTTCTAAATCGAGTATTGCCACAGTTTTTCTACCTGTGAGGTAGCCACAGCACTCTCCTGGGTTTATCACCAGCGCATTCCCCTTCTCCTCTATCACCGCTTTATGCGTGTGCCCGTATATCACCACGTCATAACTGCCTGACACAGCTAAGGCATCCACTATCTGAGGTCTGTGCGTTACAATTATCTTCTTCGCATTGAGTTCAAAATCATAAGGGTCTTCATATATCTCTCCCACTCTTTTCTCCCTGTATTTCTCCCTCAGAAGTAGCTTATCGCCGTCATTATTGCCAAACACGCCTACCAGTGGTATTTTTAGCGCACTAAACGGCTTTTCTGTGAATGGCGCTACGAAATCTCCGGCATGAATTAGTAACTCGATTCCTTCGCGGTTAAAAAATTCCACTGCTTTGCTTATCGCAGCGAGATTATCGTGTGTATCTGCTATTACTCCTATTTTCATGTTTCTCAAAAAGAAAACTTTACTGTACAATAATAAAAAGCCATCAATACAAACAGCGTACACATCAGTCTTATTAGCTATCCTTATGTTCGGTGGATATTTCATTCGCACTGTCCCTGCGAGGTCTGCAGCGTCTTTGATACTCAAACTATCTTTCGCTTTTTTTCCCCCTTTTATAGAATTGCAGTCAGACACCAACGGGAGAAAAGTATTTATATACCAGTTACCATACACTTTCCAACGGAGGCGTAAAGGGAAAAAATGGAGATAGGAAAGATAGAGAAGTTGCTTGTAATAGTGAATTCAGGCATGGACAGACCTTTCAGCCAGTATGCAAGCTATGCTATTGCATTTACAGCGAAGAAAATACATAGCATTCCAGATGTTATGGTCTTTTATGGGCCGCAGGGGGCAGAAGTAGCGCAGAAGGGAAACCTGGCGAAATTAGCATTCTCAGAAGATGTGAAGAAGCTCATTGCAGAGCAGTTTGATGGTTTAAAACCTGAGGACCTGCCGGACAATCTGGAACAGATGGCGAGACATGTAAAAGATGAGCTGGGCGTGAAAATCGGCTCGTGCGCAACATTCCACGTAGTTGGTGGTTTTGCTGCGTCAGTAGGAGACACCACAAATATCGAAGATTTCATAATGCCAGTGAAAATCCCGGATGCAGTAGAAGCAGCACTTAGTGCAGACAAAATCCTGTATTTCTAAAAGCCCCCAATTTTTTTTTTTTGCCATCGAGGAGATTGTAACTATTCAAAAGATTGAAGAGTCAGAGCGGACCGTTAGGGACTATACCAGCTCGAATTTTACACCTGCCATAGTTATAAAACAACTATTGGACCCATCTTTGTCTCTATATCATATCACTCATAGCGGTAGCCCGTTAGCCAGCTCGCGTGCTTCAGCCAGGCATCGCTCTTTACTAATCATTCGCTTCTCAAGTATGTGCTTTTCGCGTGATGTCCCGAAATAAACGGATAAATCAACCGATGCAGTATTGCAAGAAGCATGCACGCCCACTGGAAGTGCACAGCCGCCTCCTGTTACTGTTAATACTTCGTTCTCCACCTCTGCCTCTATCCTCGTATCCGCATCGTCTATCTTACCTGTAATCTCTTCCGCCTCCGTGCCTTCCTTTGTGACCACTGCAATTATACCCTGGTTGGGCGAAGGCACGAAAGGGTCGCGATCGAGCCGCTCGTATTCAACTGCCATGTTCATCCGTTCAAGTCCCGCTTCTGCAAGCAGTATAGCGTCATAATCGCCGCTTCTTAGCTTTCCAATCCGCGTGTTCACGTTGCCTCGTATGTCCTTTATCTCTACGTTTACCCCTTTCGCATCCATGAACTGCAGAAATTGAAACTTCCGCCGCACGCTTGACGTCCCGATCAACGCACCATCCGGCATATCGTCCAGTTTATGCTTCGAGACCAGCACATCAAAAGGGGAATCACGGGGCAATACCGCGGAAGTCGCCAACCGCTCGTCCCTTTCCAGTGGTATATCCTTCATTGAATGCACACCCAGGTCTATTTCTCCGTTTAAAACTAACATATCAAGTTTTTTTACAAAAACGCCCTTCTCCGGCATTTCATACAAACCCTTATCCTTTATGACATCGCCTAAACTGCGTACTGTCTTTATTGTGCATTCGTAGCCCAACGCTCTCAACCGCTTACGCACCTTCTCTGCCTGTAATACTGCGAGTTCACTACCGCGTGTTCCTATTATCATTTTATCCCGCTTGCTATTTATATCGGCTTTTGTGCAGAAAAACTATTGAAAGATACAAATCACCAATTGTTGCATCCATTTACCCGTGGACAAAAAAGATTTCCGCTTTTTGTACTTTTTAATATCATAAAAGAAATAAAGAAACAATATTTTTATAAATTAAGGCATATAAAATAAGAGGAGGTATGAAATGTGAAGGTAACGGCAGTAACATGGGGAAGTGATATGACATTGCTTATTAATGCATGTAAGGAGCTCGGAGTAGAGTTGAACGCATGGTCTACACATGACGTAGAAGATGAAGAGAAGCGAAAGGACTGCATAAAATCCTTCGAGCAGGTGGACCTTATCCTTTTACATTCCTCAAATGAGGAACATTGGGATGAGATAATCGAAAGACAGAATAAAGATGTGCCGACGATCTCTTTTGGGCATGATCCATCCTTCTGGTGGCTTTCAAACGTTCCACTGGATGTTGTTGCAAAGGTCAATGCCTACCATGTTTACGGTGGGGCAGAGAACATAAAAAATATGCTAAGATACATCGGGAAAGAGATTTTAGACCTGGATTATGAATACGGGAATCCGAAAGAGACGCTGTGGCAGGGGATATATCACCCTGATGCCGAAACCACTTTTGAGAACATAGAGGACTATTTCGCATGGTATAAACCTTCGCACAAGCACAAAGTCGGCATTCTCTTCTTTCGTACTTATTGGACAAACAGAGACCTTGGGATAGTGAATGCATTAATTCGTGAATTGGAAAGCGAGTTTGACGTGATTCCCGCCTTCTGCTACGGGGCGGGCGATAAAGAATTGGGTGCAAAATCGAGCAGTGAAGTTATTGAAGCATTCTTCATGAACCGGATAGATGCACTGATAAACCTTCAATCGGTATTTAATGCCGGAAGTGAAGATAGTTCGGTCAGCACGCTGAAAACACTCGATGTTCCTGTGTTCCACCCGCTGATGGCATACTACAATACAGAAGAAGAATGGAGAGAGGATAAT
>JAOZPO010000132.1 GCA_029932715.1 Halobacteria archaeon
GCTGTAATATTGCACGTGAGTCTAATATTATTTTCATCATTCACCTTCTTCCAGCGTATAACCCATCACGCCTAATACTTTCTTTACCTCTTCTCTATGATTGCCCTGTAACTCAACACAGCCATCTTTTACCGTACCACCGCATGCACATTTAGATTTCAATTCTTTAGATAGCTCCTTTAAATCCACCTCCTTCTCATCAATTCCTGTTATCAGCGTTGCAATTTTACCAAACCGTCTCTTTGCCGTTGTGACATTTACTACCTGCTGCTCTTTCGCTATCTCTTTGCAAATACATAAATCAACAGGTAAACCACATTTATCACAGATCTGCTTGCTCATTTCTCCTCCCTTCTTATTTCACTTTCTATCGTTCTTATGCGTGCTATTGTCTTTCTTATCTCTCCTACTCTCCCTGGATTGTCAGGCGCACCACCAGTAGCTATTACACCCCGCTCTCGCATAAGGTCTAACATCAAACTCTCCAACTCCTCTTGACGCTCCTTTTCACTCATCTTCCTTATATCTACAATCCTAAATATGCTCATTCTTCCTTATCCTCTTCTCCTTCTTCCTCCCCTTTCTTATTCACATGTATCAAGCGAAACGCATCGGGTCGCGCAGCATCAGATTTCACTATCCAGACCTGTACACCAATAACTCCTGCTTTTACCTTCGCTATTGCATATCCACGGTCCACCACCTCCTCTGCCACCTCGCCACAATGCTTTATGTATCCGTCTACCATCTTCTCCATCCGACCTCGAGGCCCTTTGAGCTTACCAGTCATTATAATCTCACAACCTAATGCCCCCCGGTCCATTATCCGCTGCAGCATTGACCGCCCTGCACGTCTGAAATGCCAGCCACGCTCTATAAGCTTTGCAAGTCTATTTGCCATCAGTGTTGCACAGAGGTCAGGTATCTCTATTGGTTGTACATCTAACTGCGGGTTGTCCATATCCTGTCTCTTATTTACCTCTGTTGTTAACTCCTTTATCCTCCGACCATCCTTTCCAATTACCATCCCTGGCTTCTCAACGTTCACCGTTATCTGCGTGCCCATTGGTGTCCTTTTTATCTCCATGCCACCATAACCCGCTCGCTCCATCTCTTTACTGAAATATTCGTCCAATCTCACCTTCTTTATCCCTTCATTCACAAATAACTTCTCTATCACTTTCCCTACTTAACTCCCCTTCTCCTTTAATATTAGTTCAATAGTAACCGTATCCGTATTCTTTGGCGTTGCACGTCCAAAAGCCCGTGGGTATATCCCTCTTAATGCTCTTCCATTCTTCGTGGCTATATGCCATATTGTCATATCTTCTGCCTCCAGCCCCTTGTATTCTGCATTCCTTTTCGCATTGCGTACTATTTTTAATATCTCTGCACTCGCTTTCACTGGATACCCGCCTGCATACCACTTATTTAGCCCCCGACGATGTGCAACTTTCTTCTTATGCCGTTTATAAGGAATTGCTTCCTTCTTTTCCAATACCGCCTCCAGATATCGCTCAGCAGCTTCCACTCTCTTACCTTTTAGTGCTCGACACACTTCTAACGCATGCTTTGGCGAAATGTGCAGCTCATAGGCCATTGCCTTTGCTGTCGTCTCAGGCGTAGCATTTTCCGCCGCATCAACATCCATGCAATAACGTACCTTTCCCATTTCTCTCCTCTTTTGTTAGTTAATTAGTCACTTCAGTGGTACATACTTAGAAGACCTCGTAGCACCTACACCTGCTGCTCCATGCGTTACTCTGCTGCGGGTAAGTGCAAATTCGCCCAGATAGTGCCCTATCATCTCCGTCTTTATCTCCACGTATTCAAACCCTTTCCCATTGTGGATTCCTACCTTCTTCCCTACCATACTCGGCAGTACGATAGCATCTCGTAGATGGGTCTTAACTCCTTCTTTCGTGTCTATCCTGGCCAGCAGCTTCTCCTCCCCTTCTCTCAACTTCCGCTTTAATTTCCTCCGCGGCTTTGCAGGCAATAAATGTACAAAATCTGACATCTCCATCTTCTTTAGCTTTGCCAGTGTATAACCCCGATACTTGAACTCCTCTTCCTTCTTCTTCATTGTAGTCTTAGATTTACGCTTTGCCATTCTACTTCACCTCACTCATCTCTTATAGCCCGTCCTCTTTGCTGCTATGCTTCCTACTTTTCTACCGGGTGGTGCACCTCTACCAGGCGTCTTTGACTTCCCTACATGTTGATGTCCACCACCACCAAATGGATGGTCAACTGCGTTCATTGCCACACCTCTTACTGTGGGATATTTAGTCGCATGTGTCTTCATCTTATGATATTTCTTTCCCGCTTTTATAAAAGGCTTCTCCGTTCGCCCTCCACCGGCAACTACTCCTATCGTGGCGAAACAATCAGATGATAGCCATTTCTTCTTCCCGCTCGGCATTACCACGAGCGTTCTATCCGTTTCCTCTTCATGTGCTAACAACGTAGCATAATTGCCCGAAGCCCGTGCAAATTTACCTCCATCATTTGGTCGTGCTTCTAAATTACAAATTACTATCCCGTCAGGAATACTGCGAAGTGGTAGTGTATTTCCTCGCTCTATCGCCGCCAATTCTCCATAAGCCATTTCATCTCCTTCACCAATACCTTCTGGTACGATTACAAAACGCTCATCAGCTACTTTCCCTCTACCGTTTCCATTCCCTTTCTCTATCTGTATACGAGCAATAGGAGCACTCCTTGCAGGATCATGCAATAGCTCTGTGACTCTTCCCGTTACTGTCTCATCCTTATTTACTCTCACATGCTCGAGATTAGCTTTGTAACGATGCGAGGGTGCCCTGAAGAGGGGTGACCCTTTTCCTCTACGCTGTGCTTTTATTCTCTTCCCCATTTTCTATAATACCCCCAGTGATGTCCCTATTTCCCGTGCCTTACCTTCCTCTTCCAGTTCGACTATTGCTTTCTTCTCTCCCTTGAATGTGATCATCGTCCTTATATTCTTTACTGGTATCTCAAATACGCTTTCCAGTGCGTTCCTTATCTCTTCTTTAGTCGCTCGTATATCCACGATGAACTGGAGTTTGTTCTCGTTATCTAGCACAAAGGTTGCCTTCTCCGTTACTATAAGATGTTTTATTATTTGTCCCGTCTCCATTTCCTATCTCTCCGACATAGCAAGTTTTGATATTGATGACTCAGTCCAGATAGTCAATCTGCCTGGATGTGTTCCCGGTGCAAGCAATTCGGCATTCAGCGCCTCTACGTAAGCGACATCAACACCGGGTAAATTCTTTGCTCCTGTGATTATTCTCGCGGTTCCATTAGCCGCAGACCCAGTCTCATTGCCGGAAACGACAATTAAAACACTCTTTCTCTGCTTGTATCTCCTGCCACGCATTTTTCCTTTACCCGCCCGTACTTTACGTTTCTGTGCACGAAGTAGGTCCTCTCCAACACCTATGCTCGTTAAGTATTCCTCCACTTCTGCTGTTTTTACTATGTCTGCGAACGTATCTTCCACTATTAGCGGAAGGCCCACACCCTCACCGAATTTATGCCCCCTGCTCCTCACGATCTCAGTATTTGTGGTAGCAGCAATAGCAGACCTTATAGCTTTTTTACGCTCTTTTACGTTTAGCTTCAGCTTCAGTACTTTATTATGCTTTGGTGGATGTGCTCTTCTACCACCAACTGCTTGCGGCACCCGTGCTGCTCTCCTACCGTTCTTTATACGTGGTACTCTTGAAACTCCTCTACCTGTACCCCAACTCTCTGCCGACGTCTTCCTACCCGACAGTAGATTGGGCCCTTTTGGCTGTAGCCGATTTGACTGCATCACCAGCACAGCTCGTTTTATCAAGTCAGGCCTATACTCTTCCTTAAATACCGCAGGTAACGTTACTTCTCTTAGTGTATTATTGGAAGAATCCAATACCTTTGCTTTCCTCTCCGCCATCATCTCGTTATCTTCTCTTTCTCCTCTCTTATTTACCCTGTTGTGATGCCCTACTTATATAAGTAATCTCTGGTGAGCCTAATACAGGATAATGTCTTATCGCATGAGAGATCCGAACAAGTCTCTTCTTTGGCCCTGGAATGCTCCCTTTCACCATAATATAATCATTCCTTACAATGCCATC
>JAOZPO010000011.1 GCA_029932715.1 Halobacteria archaeon
GTATCCTTTCTACTTCCTCTAACTCCTTTATCTCTACGTATTGTGCAACATGCTCTTTCATCCGTTCTACCAGTTCCATCCCCTTCACTTTCTTGAATCCCGGGTAATTCTCTATCTCTGGCGCCTCATTGGACATTCCGCCACTTATACCCTTGTCTATCACTAACGTCTCCAATCCGCTTCTTACGCCATACATCCCCGCAGTCATCCCGGCAGGACCTGCACCAACTACAACTAAATCGTAATCCTTTTTTGTCATCATGGGCAATAGCATGATTTCTTCTTTGTACACTTAAATAAATCTTTACGTTGAAGAGCATTCTGAAAAGAGTACAGCTAAATAATTTTATACGCTCGCTATTATACAATATAGAAAAGGTGGGCCCGTGGTCTAGTTGGAATGACGTCGCCTTGACACGGCGGAGGTCATGCGTTCGAATCGCATCGGGCCCATCGGTAAATCCGTCTATCGCACACGCGATTCTTGCAGATTCAAATGCTCTGGACGTATAAATAACTCCTTAACTCTCTTCCTTCCTCTCGCACCATCTGATATTGAGACAATAAACGCTCGCCCACGCGCCCCTTTCACCTCACCAGTCATGCCATAGAATCTATGATGTGGCATCCCCTTATGGACGCTTGGATCTATACGGATATGAACAGTGTCTCCCGGCTCGAACCGTTGAATCGCTCTGCTTATGGGGGACAAACCCCGTTCCCTCTTCTTCTTACTCAGCTTCTTCCTCGTCCTTTTCCTCTCTCCATGTGACCGTGGCATTTTTCTAACCCTGTATAGCAATATTTATATTTGATAGTATATATTATTAAATGTGAATAAAAATGCTAATTGAACTGCCAAGACGCACGGAAATATACGGCTCTGTGAAGATTCACGAGCTGCAGCGTGTATTAAAATTTGATTCCGGTGGTTTTGATAATCCACGATCATGTGATATCCCTCTTGAGGACATAAAGCGCATTCTGAAACGTTTCGCAATCATTGTCCCTATAAAGGATGAGAGTTTACATCTGCTTGATGGCGTTTTAAGATCGATTCCTTTTGACTGCACGGTAATCGTGGTGTCAAATAGCGCGAGGGAACCGCAAGATATGTACAGAATGGAAAAAGACATGATAACAAATATTCATACCCTAACACAGCAAGAATTCTTCATCATACATCAGAAAGACCCAGAAGTGGGCTTTGCGTTTCACAATCTCAATTATGATTGTATCCTTGATAAGTATAGGTTGGTCAGAGACGGTAAGTCCGAGGGCATGATTATAGGGATGCTACTTGCGAAATCGCTGGGTAAGGAATACATCGGGTTTGTTGATGCGGACAACTATGTTCCAGGTTCTGTGCGTGAGTACGTGATGGACTACGCAGCGGGATTCTGCATGTCTAAGACGCCATACACGATGGTGAGGCTTCACTGGCGATACAAGCCGAAGGTGGTAGAAGATAGGCTGTATTTCAAGAAATGGGGCAGAGTAAGCCGGACCACAAACAAGTATCTCAACCTTCTGCTCTCGATCAGCACGGGGTTTGAAACAGGGGTGGTGATAACAGGAAATGCGGGCGAGCATGCCTTGACGACGAATCTCGCGGATATCATGGAGTATTCGACTGGTTATTCAGTCGAGCCATATCATTTCGTATATTTATTTGATAATTTTGGGATGAAGGCAGAAAAGATAATCCCTGTCGATGCTTTTAATGTCGGTATTGAGATTTTTCAGATAGAGACTTTGAACCCGCACCTGCACGAGGAGAAGGGGGAAGAGCATATCAATAACATGTTGCTTGGCTCACTCAGCACGATTTACCATAGTAAGCTCTGCGATGAGTACGTGATGTCAGAAGTGCTTAACGATCTGGTAGATATTCTGCATTCATGGAAAATACCACCACAGAACACCATAATGGCACCGATCGGTGGAATTGACGCAGCTAAATTCGCAGATATACTGCTAAATCGTTCAGAAACATTTGTACAGTTAAGACAGGGCTCTACTGTGAAAGGTATGATAGAGGAAGAGTATTTAGATAATAATAGCTTTCGGGTAGTACAATGAAACAAATTCTTTTCACAGACCTTGACGGGACATTACTTGATCTTTATGACTATACTTACGATGCAGCGATTCCTGCTCTGGACGCATTGAAGAGTAGAAATACCCCCATCGTATTTTGTACTGCGAAGACACTGCCTGAGAACGAATATTATCGTGAAGAGCTGGGCATAAAAGACCCTTTTATCGTGGATAATGGTGGTGCAATTTTCATTCCCGATAAATACTTCTCTTTTGAGTTCGAGTGCAAAAATAGGAACGGGTACTGCGTTGTTGAACTCGGTGTTGCGTATGACGAGTTACGAAAAGCATTAAAGGAGATCAGGGCGGAGACGGGTTTCAAAATAACAGGTTTCGGCGATATGAGCGTGGAAGAGGTCGCAGAAGACGCGAATTTGGACGTAGAGAAGGCGCGGCGCGCGAAGGCGAAGGAATACAATGAGAGCTTCATTTTTGACGAGCCAGAAGAGAAGGAGGGGGTTTTGTTCGATAAGATTATAGATAAGGGATTTAGTTATACACACGGGGGAAGATACTACAATATTCACGGTAAGAACGCGGACAAGGGTAAAGCGGTGAAGATACTTACAGAGCTATTCAAGCGTGAATATGGCGAGGTGAAGACCATAGGCATTGGCGACAGCATGAATGATATTCCAATGTTGAAAGCGGTGGAGCAGCCCGCAGTAGTGAGGAACAAGAAGGGAGGGTGGCTTGATATTTCACTGACTAACCTTTACAAAGCGCAGGGCGAGGGACCGGAAGGCTGGGTTGAGGTAGTGGAAAAATTTGTGCTTTAGCGTAAGCTTATTTATTATTACGCTTGCAATGTTCCTAAAGCTCATGGTTAATTGACATAGGGAGAGAGAGATGACAAAGGGAAAGGAAGAAGAGAAAGATACGATTTATCTCGTGCCGCACACGCACTACGATGCCATCTGGGTCTTCACGAAGGAGGACTACTTTTATATCAACATGGTGCAGATTCTGAAGGAGGTGAGTGAGCTTGTTGAGAATAGCGATTACAAGTTCTTAATAGAGCAGACATTCCTGCTGGAGGAGCTGGAGAGGCGGTATCCGGAAGTATTCGCACGGATTGCAAAGAGCATAAAAGAGGGCAAGATAGAGATTGCTGACGGAGAATACCTGATGGCAGATACGATGCTCCCGGAAGGGGAGACATTGATAAGAGAAATCCTGCTTGGTAAGCGATACGTGAAGGATAAGTTTGGACTTGATGTTCCGGTTATGTGGCAGGCAGACAGCTTTGGGTTGAATGCCCAGTTGCCGCAGATATACAGGAAATCAGGCTACAAATATCTCGCTTTCCGAAGAGGTGTGCCAAAACGAAAGCCGTCGGAATTCATGTGGGAAAGTCTGGATGGAACGCGGATTTTAGCGCACTGGATGCCTCTTGGATACCGCGCAGGGTTGGACTTGACAAAGTTAGCGGAGAGCTATGAGAAACTCAAGGAACTGGCGGCTACTTCTCAAATCTTGATGCCGTCTGGAAGTGGAGTTACGATACCACAGCCGGAAACGCCAATGGTTGTGAAAGCGTGGGATGAGAAGAAAGGCGCAGAGATGAAGATTGCAACGCCCATAGAATTCTTTACTGCGCTGGAGAAGGAAATAGAAGCGAAGAATATTAAGCTTGAGGTCAGGAAGGGCGAGATGTACTCAGGCAGGTATTCAGAGGTGTTTCCAAGTTGCTGCTCGAGCAGGATGTGGATAAAACAGGAACTTAGCGAGTACGAGAGCTGGTTGATGACTTGTGAGCGGTGGTGTACAATAACATACCTTCTGAATTATCCATATCCCTCAGAAGCGATAAATAATTGCTGGCGTAAAATTCTGTATCTTGCATTTCATGATGTGACTCCGGGAACGGGAATGGACGAGGGTTACAAGGAAGTGAGGCATTTCCGCGGCTTTTTCAATACAGAGATGAGCGCCCTCTGCCGCCGCAGGCACGCGCAACTAATAGAGGGCGAATCAGAAGAAGGATTTGAATCCGAAGAGCTCCATATACGGTTGTTGCAGATGGGTGGATATGGGGATATAATGGTATTTAACTCGCTGTCGTGGGAAGTAAAGAACTGGGTAGAGCTGGATTTGAACTTTGACAAAGGTAAAATAGTAACGATTAACGGCTTACAGAGTGGAGAAGAGGAGATAGATGTGGAAGTATTAAAATTTACACGGTATGAGGATGACACATTGAGATATGCGCGAATAGGCTTTGTTCCTACGGTTCCTGCTATGGGCTATAAGGTATATAAAATCCTTGAACGCGAGCCTAAACGGTATCCTTATGACCCTGATTTTATCATGATAAGAGGTCACACAATAGAGAACCGATTCTTTGGTGTAGATATAGACCCAGCTACGGGATTGATTGACGTCTCTTTAGGTGGTAGAGGCGGTAAGAGAGAGAAGATATGTGCTGCGAATGAGCTTGTGCTGGAGGAAGAAACCGGCGACCTATACTACCACCGTGAAACTATGGGCGGCGTACCATTGAAGACAGAGAAGGGAGCAGGTGTGAAGTATGGCTCGTTCCGGGTGGAGGATTTCAGGGTAGCAAAAAGTCCGCTGCGGCGTGTTATCAATGTTGAGACCGATTATTTTTCGCTACGCTGGCCGTATAGATTGATAGAGAAGATGGAGCCACTTATATGGCGGCATAAATTCTTAGAGTGTAAGAAGGAGATAATAGTTTACCGTGACCTGCCGAGAATAGATTTCATTACGACCATAGTGGACAAGCACCCGCGGGCAAGACTCAGGGTCAGGTTCTCTACGGACATGAAATCTTCGACTTATGCCTGTGGTACTCAATTTGGCGTTGTGTCCCGACCGACAGACCTGTGGCACTATAAGCCAAAAGGGGGATGGGTAGAGGAGCCCTGTGGTACTTTCCCCTCGCTGAAATGGTTTGATTACTCTGATGGAATGAATGGTTTAACAGTGATTCACCGCGGGACACCGGAGAACGAGGTAAGAGATGGTGACATCTATTTAACACTAAGCAGAAGCGTTTTAATGCTGTCTTCGGATGGTGGTGCCGGTCCTGCGATCCCTGTTCCGGATGCTCAGGAGTTGAGAGAATACGTATTCTGGTATTCTATTTATCCACACAAAGGAGATTGGCGTGATGCCTCTTCTTACAAATATGCTTATGAATTCAACAGTAAGCTGGATGCAGTACAGTTGCGTGAGAATAAGAAACTGCCACTGAAACGGTCATTCTTACAAATAGAGCCGGAAAGTGTCGTTTTGTCCGCATTGAAAAAAGCGGATGCGGGCGATGAAGTGATTCTAAGATTTTACGAAACGAAGGGAGAAGAGACAGATGCTGAGATAAGATTGTTCAAGGAGCCAAAGGAGGTCAAGGTGGTGAATATGCTGGAGCAAGAGGATGAAGGCGTAAAAAAAGAGTTGAAACATGAGAACAAGAAAATAGAGTTGACATTGAACCCTTTTGAGATAGTTTCTTTGAAGCTAGCTATGTGATCGTACTGGTAAAAGGGAAGGAGACGATGTCCGAATTTTATGACTTTCCTGCTGAGGATATCAAAGTAGATTATCTTCATTCTGAGGGGGGCTAACCGTTCCTCAGGTTGGATTTTCACCATATATTTGAATTAGATTTCAGAAACTAATATTCTATATATAATATCAGTGATTTATGTTATAGTAAAAGAAGAGGTGAAAGGAAAGAAATGGTAAAGATGCCGAAGGAAGTTATGGACATGTTCAACGACTGGGACGCTTTTAAAACAATTGCAACCGTTGACGCAGCAGGGAAATTGAACGTTGCACCAATAAAGACGTTTTCCGTGGTGGATGAAGAAACACTCGCATTTGGATACGTATTCCCGGGGAAGACGAAAGCCAATCTGGACGCGACGAAGAGGGTAGCAGTTACTGCATTTAAGGGCTCTAAAGGCTATCAGATAAAAGGCACATTCCGGGAATTCCTGACTTCAGGTCCAATATTCGACCAGAAGAAGAAACAGGTGCAGGAGAAGTTAAAACTGGATGCGAAAAGTGCAGGGATAATAAAAGTAGAAGAAGTTTATTCCGTGAGTGTGGGACCTGAGGCGGGTAAAAAGCTGGCATAAAGCTATTTACCCCTGCATTTATTTTTTGGTGTGGTTTTGAATTCATTATGATTTCAAACACAATTGTGAGACAATTTCTTATGATAAAATAAAACTATCTCTATTACGGACAGCTATGAACAGAGCGCAGGTAGCGATGCGAATGGATGATTATGAAACGTACATAGAACTCACAAAAGTAATAGAAGAAATGGACGTTTTCGTGGATGCTGTTGTCGTGGAAGGTATCCATGATAAAGAAGCGTTGCAGGAAATGGGTGTCACGAAGGAAATAGCGATGTACTCTTCGGGCTATTCGTATGCCAGGTTCGTTGATTATGTTATGAGCAGGTACAAGCGCATTGCTATTCTTACAGACTATGACAGGGCGGGAAAGAGTATAAATAAGAAATTGACGGTACGGCTGGAGCATGAGGGAGTAAAGATAGAGGACCGGTACAGGGATAGAATAGGCAGGATATTGGGGCTCAGGGGCTTCCGGGACATAGAATCAATGTCCGGGCTCAAAAAGCGGTTCTTGCTCTTTTAGAACCACAACAAGAGTACTATACATACAAGAATAACATCAGCGAGTTCTTTCCTGACCTAACATATCCAGCATGTATCTCAGCTCTTTTACGCTGAATTGCCCTGGTGCCACTCCTTCTTCGCCTTCTACAAAACCATAGGTCAGTACAGACCCGTATAAAGGCGCTATCACCCGCACATGTCTGCCTACCGAACCCATGCCAATACAAACTAACAACTTTCCCGCAGCCGATACTTCTTGTGTCAGCTTGAGTAAAAACAGAGTATCATTTAGCGACTTCGGCATCACTGCAATCTTTGCCACGCTTCCACCTTCGTCATACATGCCCTCTACGAGATCTAATATGTCATCATGGCGTGGCATGCCGTTGAAATCATGGAAAGAGGAAATAACAGGTATGTGACGACTATTTGCAGTATCTATTAGCTCATTCTTTTCTCCATTGTGCGAAAGAAATTCGATGTCCACGGCATTTACCTGCGTAGTTTCTATTATTCTACTCAACATGACTATCCTTTCTTCTTCTGTACCCCAAAAAGAGCCACCTTCTTCTCTTCGTCTGTTCGTTACGATTACCGGCAGTTTTTGCTGTTCTATGAACTCTCTTATCTCTGCTATCTTTCTCTCCCTGGCTTCTAAAAGGTCAATTCTTAATTCTATCACATCAGCTCCGGCTTCCTCCGCTCGTATCGCATCTTGTATGGATAGCCGTCTTAGTACACCGACTATTGCAGGTATGAGTCCTAATTCCACTTCCCCTATCTGCCTCATCACTTAAACTGCCTCCTTATAATTGTTGTATATGCTTCCTCTTTTTGAAGGGATGTTTTTTATAGACTAATATTATACAATAGACATAATTAGCAGGTTATAAATGCCGGGGTGTGGTAGAGGCATCCCTTGGGACTGTGGATCCCAAGACCTGGGTTCGAGTCCCAGTCCCGGCCTTGAAATCAAAATGAATCCAGACTCTCAAACTTGTCTAACAATTCCCTCTTACCTATGATCACCACGGTATCGCCTTCCCTTATTTCGTCCTCAGGACTTATGTTTATGACTTCATCACCCCTTATGATGGCTACTATTGTTGCTCCTACTTTCTCCTTTATCCCTAAGATAGTGCAGACTTCTTTAACACGCTTATTTACGATTTTCGCACCATGTTCTACTTTCAGACTTTCTAATGCTATCTCTCCGGTCTTCGTGGCGAACTCGAGGAAATCAACGATTGCCGGCTTTGTCAAGCTTCGTGCTAACCTCCGCCCTCCTATTTTTTCCATTAAAATGACTTTTTTCACGCCAATACTGTACATCCGCTTAGCAGCCTCTTCTGAACTCGCTCTTGATACGATCTCCAGATTCTTATTGAGTTCTTTCGCAGCAATACACAGGAATAAATTATCAGAATCCGAAGGTAAAGTGGATACCAATCCAGAAGCACGTTCTACGCCCGCTTCTATCAAAGTATCATCCAATGTCGCATCTCCTTCCACCAGCGGCAAATTCTTTTCCCTTACTTCTTTTGCAATCGCAGAATCATGCTCAATGATCACAAAATCTGTGCCTTCTTTTCTGAATTCATCTGCTGCTACGGTCCCTGTGCGACCTCCACCGCATATTATCTTGTGGTTTTTCATCTTTGCCACGCTTCTTTTCTCTCTCGCTATACCAAAAGCCTTGCTTAACCTCCCTTCCAGTACTAATCCCATTATCTCAATCAGCACATATAATGTTATGCCAACACCAGATATGATCAATCCCATCGTAAACAGTTTCCCGCCCTGTGTCTCTGGGACTATATCGCCGTAACCAACAGTGGTAACTGTGGCGATAGTCAAGTATAAAGCATTAAAGGGAGTGAGCCCTTCGAGATATGCGAATCCAAGTGTCCCTACCACTACCACCAGAGCTAATAAACTAACCGCAATCAATACGTGTCTTATTTGTTCCATTGTGAGTATCGTACTTAAATGTGCTCTTAAAATTAATAACTATAACGGTTAAGCTCTGATCAGACAATTGAAATTCATTAAAACGCGGGATTGATTTTCACGACGAATCTTTCTTTAAAAAAGACCAATGAATGTAGTATGAGGTATTAATAATGTCAAAAGTAAAAGCGGCGAAGAAGGCACAGAAAGGAGCGAAGAAATCGGGCGGCGGTGGCGGCAGAGGCGAAGAACGCGGGCTCATGTCCTCCGCGGGCTTGATGCGATATTACGATGTGGAAGAATCCGCGGTTAAGTTCTCGCCGAAGGCGGTAGTGCTCATAAGCGTAGCCTTAGCAGTTTTGATATTGGGGCTGGAGCTATACTTCGGCGTATGGCCTCCTGCGTGATTGAGAGTAAACAATGCAGCGGCATGACATGCGCATGGTGGACATAAGCGATAAAGGAGATGTAGCGCGAGTAGCGGTAGCTTCTGGTACTATAAAATTGAAACGCAGTACGATTGAGCAGATAAAAGCAGGGGCTGCAAAGAAGGGCGATGTACTTGCCTGTGCCGAGATAGCAGCGATATTAGCAGTGAAAAAAACGCCAGATATGATCCCTCTATGCCATTATATTATCATTGACTCAGTGAACGTTGAGTTCTCGATAGGAGAGGAGGAGATAAAAGCATCGGTGACCGTGAAGTCAGTTGGCAAGACGGGAGTGGAAATGGACGCGCTGTGTGGTGTGAGCATAGCCCTGCTGACGATATGGGACATGGTGAAACCGGTGGAGAAGGATGATACGGGGAATTATCCGCATACGAGAATAAAAAACATACTGGTGGAGAAGAAAGAGAAACGTGCATAGGTTGCAAAGAATTATTTACGTGCTGCAACATGTATTTTAGTGATGATAATACCAGAGACACATCCACGATATAAATCGTTAATGGCACGGGATAGGCTTGTAGCTTGTATAAAAGCGGGGATAACATCCCAACAGGGCTTGATAGCTCATGGTCGAGGTGAAGCATTCGATTATTTAATCGGCGAGCGGACGTTAAGTTCGACAAGAAGAGCGACGGAAGTTGCTGCTGCTATGTTATTGATAGCTGACAAGCCGGTGCTGTCGGTAAATGGCAATGTAGCTGCACTGGTAGCGAAAGAGATAATTGAGCTGAGCAAGCTGTTAAATGCACCGTTAGAGGTAAACATATTTTACCGAACTGAGGCGAGGGCAAGAAGAATAAAGGAGCTGTTAGAGAACCAGGGTGCAGATAACGTGCTTGGTGATAAATTAGATGCGGAAATACCCGGGATAGAACATGCACGTGCAAAGGTAGACCGTGAGGGTATATACAGTGCAGATGTGGTTCTTGCACCTTTGGAAGACGGTGATAGGTGCAAAGCACTTGTTGATATGGGTAAGAAAGTGATAACAATTGATTTGAATCCGCTGTCACGCACATCCAAACAGGCATCGGTGAGTATTGTAGACAACATAGAGCGAGCAATGAAGAACATTATTTCCGCACTTAAAGCAGGTAGCAAGTCCAAACCGGATTTAGCTGCTTTGTTACTGAATTACGATAACAATGTGAATTTAAAAGCGGTTATCGAAGAGATCAGGGACAGATTAAAGCAGGAGGAGTTGAATGTTAACCTTAAATAAGCTTTTATTAATCATTATGATCTTGAATTGTAGCGAGCACGAATGAAGCAAATAGCTTTCTATGGTAAAGGCGGCGTTGGTAAATCCACAGTGAGTTCGAACATCGCGGCTGCATTAGCGGAGCGTGGGCTATCGGTGCTGATGATTGGCTGCGATCCGAAGCACGACTGTACGATGAACCTGCGAGGCTATGTAGAAATCCCAACCATTCTTGAAGTATCAAGAGAAGAAGGAATTGAGCGAGTGGGTCTTGATGCGTTGGTAGCGGGAAACAAGATTGAACTCGAAAAGGTCATTTATAAGGGTTATGGCGGTGTTTATTGTGCCGAATGTGGTGGTCCAAAACCTGGCTTCGGGTGCGCGGGTAGAGGAGTCATAGTCGCAATAGACCTGCTCAAGCGATTGAAAGCATTTGAAATATTAAAACCAGACGTGGTGATATACGATGTGCCAGGAGACGTAGTATGTGGCGGTTTTGCAATGCCTTTGAGGAAGGGCCTGGCTGATGCTGTATATATAGTAACCTCTGCGGATTATCTCGCCATTTACGCAGCTAACAATATCTGTCGTGGTATCAGCGAGTTTGCAAATAAAGGTGGGTCACCACTGGGTGGCATAGTCTATAATGTTAGAGGTATGCTGGACGAAGAAGACGTAGTTCGCGATTTCGCAGAGAAGGTAAATTCGCAGGTTATCGGGTGTGTACCTAATGCACATCAGATTGCAGAAGCCGAGATTGAGGGTAACGTTGTGATAGAACATGCGCCCGATAGTGATATTGCTGACTTATTCCGTGAGTTAGCAATGCGAATCAAGGAGAATGAGCTAACTTCTATCCCCAAGCCGCTATCTCCTGAGGAGATGATGTTATTGGGACGGGTGATACGAGAGCGGACAAAAGAGAAGTATAAATAAAGTAGCGGTAAGGATAATCTATTTATCTCTTGCAGATGTTATCTAAGTATTGAAGGAGAAAAAGGGAAGGATAAAAGGGGTGAATAATGGCAGAATTGGAGGCAGATAAGGAGGATGATGGGGAAAGGGGAAGCGACCCCCTTGCCGGTATAGATGTAAAAACAACCGAGGAGATAGAAGTTCCAAAGTTGCTTATAGATCAGGTATTAGGGCAGGAGCACGGAGCAGAAGTGATAAAAAAGGCGGCTAAGCAGCGAAGGCATGTGATGCTGATAGGCACGCCCGGTACCGGTAAGTCAATGCTTGCAAGTAGCATGGCGGGACTACTGCCTAAGGAAGAGTTACAAGACATCCTTGTATATCCCAACGTCGATGATAAGAACACCCCGAAGATAAGAGTTGTGCCCCGTGGCAAAGGTAAAGAGATAGTAGATACGCAGAAGGTGGAGATGCGGAAGCGTGTTCAGGTACGGAATACATTCGTTATGTTCTCTTTCTTCCTTATTATAGGCATGGGTTTGATTTACGCGGTACAAACAGGTAAATTCGAGTTCGTCTTCTGGTCAATAATCGCAGCCGCTGTGATACTCCTGGCGTTCCGGTGGATGATGCCGAAGGAAGAAGCGATGATACCCAAATTGCTCGTCTCCAATTACGGGCGTGAATCGGCGTCATTCGTGGATGCAACAGGGGCGCATTCAGGTGCCCTGCTTGGTGATGTCAGGCATGACCCTTACCAGTCGGGCGGGTTGGAGACGCCTGCACACGATCGGGTGGAAGCGGGAGCAATCCACAAGGCGCATAAGGGCGTTCTCTTTATTGACGAGATAAATACGTTACGGATAGAAGCGCAGCAAAACCTGCTCACTGCGATGCAGGAGAAGGAATACGCAATAACGGGCCAATCAGAGCGGAGTTCCGGTGCTATGGTGAAGACAGAGCCGGTACCATGTGATTTCATCATGGTAGCAGCGGGTAATTTAGACGCTATGGCGGGTATGCACCCTGCTCTTCGCTCGCGAATAAAGGGCAATGGCTACGAGATATACATGAAAGATACGATGGATGACACGGTAGAGAACAGGAAAAAACTTGTCAGGTTCATCGCCCAGGAAGTGACGAAGGACAAAAAGATACCACATTTCAACAGTAGCGGTATACGCGAGATAATAAGGGAAGCGAGACGAAGAGCAGGAAGAAAAGGGCATCTTACGCTGGTGTTACGGGATCTTGGTGGATTGGTACGTGTAGCAGGCGATATTGCTCATGCGGAACGTGTTAAATACGTGACTGCGGAGCATGTGCTAAAAGCGAAGACAATAGCGAAATCGGTGGAGCAGCAAGTTGCAGATGAGTATCTAGCGCAGAAGAAGGATTATAAATTGTTCAAGACCGAAGGATACGAAGTAGGTAGAGTGAACGGGCTCGCAGTAGTGGGTGATAGCGGTGTTATGCTTCCTATAATGGCAGAGGTCACCCCAGCACAATCGAAGGAGGAGGGAAAGGTAATAGCAACAGGTAGATTGCAGGAGATAGCACAGGAGGCGGTACAAAACGTATCCGCAATATTCAAGAAGTACACGGGGAAGGACATATCGCAAAAAGATATTCATATCCAGTTTGTAGGCACCCATGAAGGAGTGGAAGGCGATTCCGCCAGTATTTCTATAGCTACCGCGGTTATATCCTCACTTGAGAATATTCCGGTGGACCAGAGTGTGGCGATGACTGGTTCTCTGTCCGTGCGTGGAGACGTATTACCCGTGGGCGGGATAACGCAAAAGATAGAAGCAGCAGCGCAGGCGGGCGTTAAAGTGGTATTGATTCCTCAGGCAAACCTGAATGACGTACTCATAGAAGAGCGCTACCAGGATAAGATAAAGGTGGTACCCGTAGTGCTGATAGAAGACGTGCTTGAGCATGTTTTAGTGGGTAAACTGAAGAAGAAATTCATAAGTAAGATAAAGAGTTTTACAACTGGTGTAGAGCGGATTATCCCCGAGGGTGTCATGGATAAGGGAATAATTCAGCACTAAAAAGAAAGCATTACCAAAGAAGCATTATCTTTCTAACTGTTATTATAGTCATTCAGGAAAATATATCACGTCACGTAAAGCTATTAGCACGAGAATCAAGTAAATTAATTAATTAATTAGCCAATGCTTAACATAATCAGCTTCTTAACGCGGATACCGGTAAGAGAAGAGGTAAGAATAGAAGAAGTAGCAACGAAGAGTTACTTATTCCCGCTCGTGGCTTTATTCATTGGTTTATTTGTCGCCGTAGCAGCTTTCCTCTCTTTCGGGCTCTTAGCTACGACACCAGAAATAGCAGCTTTGCTCACGCTTCTCACGATTTATCTCGTCACGGGTTTGATACACTTAGACGGCTTAGCTGATTTCTTCGATGGCCTGATGGCAACAGGTAGCAGGGGAGAAAAAGTAAACGCGATGAAAGATGCGAAGATAGGAATATCAGGCTTATTCGCAGCGATGTTTGTTATACTCACGACGTTATTTGCTATTGAAGCTGTATGTACCCGCGAGGTTACTTTCAAGTTTGATTTAGCCAGTTTTTACAAGTTCGCTGCTGTATTCATAACCGCAGAAGTATCGGGTAAGCTAAGCATGAATACCTGCCTGCTACTTGGTAGAGGTTTTGGTGTTGAGCGGGGAATGGGTGCTTTGTTTATACGTTATACGACAACGGCAAAATACATAGTTGCACTTATTTCCGCCCTGCTCATTTGTTTAATCGTTACTTCTTTCTCGGTTCGGTTCGTCATCATGTTTAGTGGCATCGTAGTCGCTTTTTTCTGCTCTTACATTGCGAAAGGCAAATTTGGCACGGTAAATGGTGACGTTATAGGTGCATCTAACGAACTTGCAAGATGTACGGTACTGGTTATATGGGCTATTTTGCACTTTTAATTGCAAGACAAAGAGGCAAAAAGAAAGCACAGGGATATAATATTTATTATAGAATTTTATTAGACATTATTCACCAGCATGAACATAAAAGAAGCAGCCCGAATATTGGTCCTGGACCCCATACATGGGGCAGAAGTAATAGCAGAGGAATTAAAAGGAATTGGTAAGGACGTGCAGGTATTCAATCCCTATAGGGCATCTTCTTCTGATAAAACAGTTTTAAAGAATTTGAATTACGATTTGGTTATTGCTCCGGTTCATTTAAATCCGAACTTTGAAATAGTAAAGCAAGCTATGGGGAACGCCATACCATTTATGAGCCATCACGAAGCGGTAAAAGAGATAGCAGCTATAAACAACATTTTCAACGGTATAAAAGTGGTGGAAGTAACGGGTACGGTTAAGAAAACATCAGTCTGCGAGTTGATATGCCAATTGGTGAATACCAAGAAGGTGCTTTCGCATACCAGCTCCATCACACGTTTTCAATCAGCAGGTAAAGAGGTACGATTCCCCAGGTTAGGTGGCACGCCTGCGAATGTCTTGAAAGTAATGGAAATAGCACGCGCGAGTAATTTGGAGCCAGATATAGCAGTGTTTGAGGTTTCGCTTGGTTTAACAGGGATAGGCGATGTAGCGGTAATAACCAGCCTGGAAGAAGATTACAGGGTTGCAGGGGGCACAAAAGCTGCATCAGCAGTAAAGAAAGCATCTTTACGGAACTACGATGGCAAAGGCAGCAGTGTCGTGGTCCATCCAGGGTTATCAGATTTATTT
>JAOZPO010000012.1:0-7260 GCA_029932715.1 Halobacteria archaeon
CAATGCGAAACATAAACTATATAAATCTAATCCGCTTTAGCCATAGTATGATAGTAAAACGCATCAACGAAAAAGCCCGCGCACTATCCGGATCAGTAACAGAAATGCAGGTATAGAAGTGCTGAGCACACTGGTGGAAACTACATCGGTTTTTGGATGCTACAGAACTCAATCTAATTCATCCAGCCAGCCGGCGGTCTTATTCAGCTTCTTCTTAAAGAATTTGCCTATATTATCATAGTCCTTTGCCTGATGGTATTTGAAATAGATATAACCCTCCATAACCCCTATGATCTCTATTTTGCCGCTCTGATGCGACATGATATACCTGAACCTCTTACTATGCCCATTAAGCCGCTTCTTTGCCTCTTCCACAACCTCGTAGCCTTTATACAGAGGCACCTGAAAATGGCTCTTTACCCGTTTTACCGGCCGGCACTGGAAGACGTAATAGGGATTGACACCGATGCCAACCAGTTTATTCTGTAGTTCAGCCAGTGTTTCTGGATTATCATTCACACCATGCAGTAAAACGGTTTGATTGCTCACTATTACATCAGAGCAAACGAGAGAATCAACAGCGTCTGCGGATTCCTGTGTGATTTCGCGTGGGTGGTTAAATTGAGTTACTACATACACCCTTTTACTATTCGCTGTGTTGCTTTTCAGTAAACTTAATAACTCTTCGTCTCCCAGGATTCTTTCCGGAAATGTCACGGGAACTCTGCTCCCGAATCGTATAAAATCCAAATGCGGGATTGTTGAGAGCTCATGCAGGAATTCTGCGATCACTTCTGTGCTTAATACAAACGGATCACCACCTGTTATAAGCACATTATTTATCTCTTCATGCTTTTCGATATAGTTCACAGCATCGTTAAATCTACGTAATATCTCTTCTGTTGGCAGACCAACCAGTCGTTTCCGGAAACAGTGCCGGCAATACATAGCGCATCTATTCGTTACTAATACCAAAGCAGTTTGCAGATACTTGTGCTGCAGACCCGGCATCTTTGTGTTTTCCCGCTCGCCACTCGTGTCATAATCCCCTATCAGATTCAACTCGTCTTCTGAAGGAACAGCCATCTTTATAATTGGATCATCCGGGTCATTTCTATCAATTAAGGACATGTAATAGTGGGTAATGCTCATCGGGTGTATATCCATAACTTTACGTAAATACCGCTCCTCTTCAGGACTCAAATCTATGTATTCCTTCAACTGCGCGATAGTACGAATGTTCTCCTTGAGTTCCTCTTGCCATGTCATACACTATAAACTCTAATATAATCAATAATAGTTATATAGCAAAATCAATGGGCTCGATGCGATTCGAACGCATGACCTCCGCCGTGTGAAGGCGACGTCATAACCAACTAGACCACGAGCCCTATACATAATTCCCGTTTGTATATAAAATATATTAAACTGTTTCCTTTTGAATGAAGGTTATTAATATTATCGTAAGGGGAAAGAATGACATGAAGATAGAATCGGTACGAGGCGGATTATGCGCGGTGAAAGGCGTAAAAGCATACGGATTAAAAGAGCGGAATAAGGGTTTAGCCCTGATAGAAGGAAAGGGTACAGCGGTAGGGATGTACACATCAAACAAATTAAAGGCAGCTCCAGTTATGTTTACGAAGCAACAGCTTGAGAATAGTGGTGGAAGATTGAGTGCAATAATTGCAAACAGTGGCTGTGCAAACAGTTTTACCGGTGATGAAGGCATGAAGAATGCGGAAAAGATGGCAGAACTCGTTGCCGTTTCCTTAGGCGTAAAGAAAGAAGAAGTAGCTGTTGCATCTACCGGGCACATCGGGAAACAACTGGATATGGAGCTAATAGAACGGCAGCTTGACATAGTCGTGAAGGAGTTAACGGCAGAAGAAGAGGGTAATACAGCAGCAGCGAAGGCGATAATGACTACCGATACTTTCCCCAAGGAATATGCAGTACGCATTAGTACTAGTGACAAGCCAAAATCAGACACTACGGTGGCAATAGGCGGTATAGCGAAAGGTTCGGGTATGATCTTCCCGCACCTGAGTACTGCTACAATGCTATGTTTTATCTATACCGATGCAGACCTGACTGAAGAAGCGTTGAGAAGGAGTTTAGAAGATGCGGTTGACAGTTCATTCAATATGGTAGTGGTGGATGGCGACATGAGCACGAACGATCTGGTGTTGCTCGTATCCACAGGCAAAGGTGGTGAGCTAAGCGAAGACAATTTCAAAGCGGGTTTGAATGCCGTATGCACTGAGCTTGCGAAACAGATGGCGAAGGATGGCGAAGGTGCAACGAAGTATATCGAGGTACGGGTAAAAGGAGCTGCTTCTGTTGCGGATGCACGTGAACTATCAAGGGCAATAGCCAGGAGCCCGTTAGTGAAGGCTGCTATTTTTGGTGAACGCATGGACCTTACCTGTGGTCGTATAATAGCGGCTGTTGGTAGCTGCACTACCGTTGGTGACAGCGATCCCACAGGAATAAGTATAACTATCAAAAGCGACACGGGTAATGAAGCTTTAGCAGTGTATAAAGGTGCGTTTATGCCTCTATCCGGCGTTGCGAGAGACATATTGCAAGGCAAGGAGATATCCATTGAGGTGGATTTGGGTGCAGGGGAAGTAGAAGCAACGGCGTGGGGTTGCGATTTGACTTATGACTATGTGAAGCTAAACGTGGCGTAGTTAGAACTTCAAGTTATAACGCCATGACATTCCGCTTCGCTGCTTCGTTTGTACGTTCGTACAGGCTATCACCATCGGCATCTATACTGACCACAAGCGGTCCGAAATCTTCGACTATAAAGTGCCAGACCGCTTCAGGCATTCCCAGGTCTGCCCAATACACTGCTTTTACTGCTTTTATGCGTGTAGCAGCTAATACTGCCGCACCGCCTGTTATCCCTAAATACACACAGCCATATTTACGCATTGCTGCTCTCGTGGCGATGTCCATACCGCCTTTGCCTATTATAGCATGAATCCGTAGCTGTTTTATTACTGCTGGTGTCGGTTCGTTCATCCGTGCACTGGTAGTGGGCCCTGCGGCTATTATTTGCCAGTTGTTTCCTTGCGGACGCACGAGCGGCCCGCAATGGTAGATTGTAGCGCCTGATTTTATTGGTACTTCTTTGCCACTGTCCGCGTAATCCAAGATTCGGTGATGCGCCTGGTCTCGCGCGGTATACACGTCACCGTTGAGGTATACGATGTCGCCTAAGTTCAGGTCGCTTATTTCCGCTTCTGCTATTGGTGTGTGCAGGTTCTTTCGGGGCATTGTACAATCTGTAAATGTATCTTACCCTGATATAAACATGACTTTGCGCATAAGGTTCCAGGTATATCTCTGAACCTACTTATTCGCTTTATATACTAATCTAACACGCCAATCACACCCATACTCGCTTCTTGCCACGCCAGGGGCTTTTTACCGTTGCCCTACCGTGCCCTTCTGTTTCTACCCCTCACGTTCAAACACGCAAACCATGCCCAGATTACCGCATATATCTACCCATCTTTGCCCTCACTACCTCATGGTTTTTCCCTTTTCTCTTTCATATCCTTATCCTTCAATTTACGCTTGTAATATGTTAATGGATGCGTTACTTTCTCACAAATATCATCGCTACCTGTACAATTGCCATACGTGCGCATGGTCGCACAGGACGGTGCGGTATATGGCACTCCACTTTTATCGCCTGCAATATGCTCCACCTGATACCTCGTCCGTTCTTCATCGAAATCCGGCGAGTTCTTGTATATCGCTATTACCTCATCTTCTGTTAGACCGATATTCAACAAGAAAGCAGTAACTGCGAATCTCGCACCGTGTGTAACATTCACACCCGCTTTTAAATTACCCAGAATGGCTTTTATACATGGTGGAAAGCTATCAGGGTCTTTCACTAATGACTCGAATCCGACATCCCCAAGCTTCTTTCGCGTTTCCTCCAACTCACGTTTTATGTCATCCGTATAGTCACGTATCGTCTTGCATATCTCCTTAGGCACTTTCAACGGTAGGTCTTGCTTTATACGCTCATACATCGCTTCCTGGAGTACCCGAACGAATTCAGTCTTACTTAGTTTCACCTTACCACGTTCCAGGCTCCTGTTCACCAGCCGCCATCGTTTATCTCGTATGTTAGTTGTGAACCGTAAATAATCATAGAACGCCACCAGAACCTGGTTCTGTGCATACGGTGAGAAATCCAGTTGTATGCCAAACTCTTCGGACATCTCGTAAATAATATCCAAACTGGTATCTTCTGATAGCCGTTCATGTGCCGCTTTCGCCTCTGCGAGTGCGTATCTGCGAATAAGATAATTATCTCCGATACAAGATACGAGAATACGTGCAAACGGATAAGATGATAATTCCATATCTGCCTGTGCAGGGTTAATTATAACTGGCTTTCTGATTGTTGCTTCTTCTAATGCTTCTATTACCCGCGCTTTGCCCCGTAACCTTGCACGTTTGAATGATACTGCGCTTATCAAATCGTCAAGCATGATTCCTGCTGCATCTACATATTCTGATGCCGCTGTCAGAAAGGGGTATATACACAAATGCTGGGGTTCCGTACGCCTTTCGATCATGTTAATTTGCATTTTTGGCTGGTTGTCTGATTTCTCTTCTGCTAATTAATCAAGTCTTTTCTTTGTCTTTCGTTTTGTATATGTTTAGCACACCCTCTTCTTTCCTGACACAGTATATCTTTTCACCATCTGTTATACTCCATTTATCTCCCCTTTCTTTTGTGACCTTAGCATTTCCAGAAAGCGAAACACCTTCTGTTTTAAATACATCCTTCAACTTCTCCGAAATCATGCTCTTGTTCAGGTCGTCTTCAAATCCTGCATCTATGCTGAACAACAAATGGCTAATTCCGTGTTCGGTCTTTTCCCAGTAGTACGGTTTTGTTATCAGTTGCCATAGCGCTTTGTATGCGCCTGCTGACTGTAGAAGCCAGTATACAGGACTTAACAGAGTCCAAAGCATAAGTTGATAGTACTTTCGGGGTAGTACACTCAGGATACCAAGCACGATGACTACGATATTACCAAATATGAGGTTAAATATCGCTAAGTCCATGAGGAACGGAAAGTCAAAATAGACATCAAATACGGTACCTCTGGTCAGGAGCCAGTAAAAAAAGATAGCCCACAGTAGTGGACTTACAAGGAAACTCAAGACGGTGCCACCAATAAGGAGGTTATAACCAAACCATTGTTTCAAACCCATAATTTTCATAGCATTGATCGGATGTCTATTGTGCACCAGAAAGGTTTGCATATATCCTTTGACCCATCGTGAACGCTGCCTTAGCCAATTACTCAGCTTTGAGTTCGCCTCTTCGTATGTGGTCGAACTTATAACACCCACCCGGTAGCCTTCCGCAGACGCTCTCATGCCAAGATCCGCATCTTCTGTTACATTAAATGGGTCCCAACCACCGAGTTGTTTCAATTTCCCGACATCAAAATGGTTGCTCGTGCCTCCAAGCGGTATAGGTAGTCCTAATTTGTATAGTCCCGGAACAAAGAAATCGAACCAGAAGGAGTATTCAAGTGTGAACATTCGGGTGAGGAAGTTCTCAGACCTGTTGTAGTAATTTAGTGCTGCCTGGAAGCAGACATAGTCTTCAGAGCGTTTTCTGAAGCTAATAACTGCTTTCTTAAGTTGGTCCGGGTCAGGTATGTCTTCTGCATCATAAATGGTAAGATATTCGCCACGTGCAAAATGAAGCCCGTAGTTCATTGCTTTTGGCTTCGTCTTCGGTAAACAATCAGGTATGGTAATAAACCGCCAGCTTGCTGGTGGTCTTGCACGTTTGGCTGCTGCTAACGTCTCTTCATCGTACTCTTCTAACAAGAGTATTACGTCCAGCTTGTCCTCGGGATAATCGAGCTTATTTATTGCTTTAATCAATGTTCCTATTAGTTCTGTTTCTTTATAAACCGGCAGAAGGATGGTGTACACCGGTAGAGTTTTTGGGTCTAAGTCATTCAGTTCTTCTTCTGTTACAGGCTCTTCCAGCTTGCTTCCGAAACCCCAAATACTTACAATCAGCCGGAAGAAAATAGCAACCGCAAAGTACACCTGGATGAAGACGAACAGGCTTATAATAAAACTTGTGGCACGGTAGTAAAGCCATAACAGCGAAATACATAACGAGAGTAGGAGTCCCATCCACTGAGGTCTGGATAGGACTTTGTATGCCGATTCATCCGGGTTTCTATAAAATAGCCCATGAACCGACTTGTCCCGAATGCTGCCCCGGTAGAGTTCTTCTGACATTCTTGTCAGGTCAAGGTCGGTTATTACTATCTCTTTTAGCGTATCTACACCAAATCGGTCTTGAAAAAACAGTAACGTTGCTTCCGTTTTCGGTTCCGCGGTCAAAATGGAAAGCGCATTGTCGTTTCGGCTGAACGGTATCGCCTGATAACGCATTATCTCTTCATGGGTTACCTCTGCTATTAGTTTGGTATCAAGATTCTGCTTCATATAAGCGGTGTTTGTCTCGAACGGAAGATCATAACGCTCGGCTAAGCCGCCATAAAGCTCTAACCTATTCACGTAGCCTAAACAAGCAAGAATCCAGCCCAATCGCCCGCCCTTCTCCTGCTGATATTCCAGTGCTTCATCAAGCTGTGGCTGCGTTATATACCCAAGGTCTATGAGTATTTCTCCTAACTTACCACGATTAGAAGAATGTATGTGCTCAGCTTGAGCCATATCACTTTTTCCCGGGCTATTCATAGTTCACGTGAGAAGTATTTGCATACTATTTGATATTGTCTTACCGCAGTATTTACGTACGTCAGAAAACACATCAATTCCTTCTTGTATCCTGTATCTTGTATCATGCGTCTTCAGCGTACCTATACAAATACGCCATTTTAATTCAGTCTCCCATATTCATAGCTTGCTATATCGTTCAGGTATAAAACGACCAACTCAGGATCGAATTGTGATCCGGCACCTTTTTTAAGCTCTTCAATCGCATCTGTTTCGCACATCGCGCTTTTGTACGGTCGCTCATTTATCATTGCATCGTAAGCATCCGCGATGAAGATTATTCTCGAAAAGAGCGGTATCTCTGCTCCTTTCAAGCCGTCCGGGTAACCATACCCGTCCCATCGCTCGTGATGGTGCAGCACATATTCCGCGATGTGCGACAGCACGGGTATGCTGCGTAATAATTCATAGCCGATGATCGTATGCTGTTTCAAGAGTTCCATC
>JAOZPO010000012.1:7270-8644 GCA_029932715.1 Halobacteria archaeon
ACATCTCCGCTTCTGTCAATGCTTCCTCCTTACACAATATGTCATCTTGAATTCCCATCTTGCCAATATCATGAAATAAGGCAGTGATAGACAAATCCTCCATTGCTGTGTCAGATAGATTCAACCTGGTACCTATTGAAATTGCATGTTCCCGCATCCTCTCCGAATGTTCAACTACCCGCGGTAACCGTTCATCCATCACGCTCTGCAGTACCTGAACTACGATTTCCCTTTCTCCAAACCTCTTCTTCCTGTTTTTCTCTTCATACATTCTCCTGTCTGCCTCTTTCTGTACGACTTCCATATTATCAAACTGCCCATGCTGCGTGGCAAAACCTAAGGAGACTCTCAGTTCCAATTCCGCCCTTCCAGCAGTTTCTCTTATTTGCGTGTGCACCCGGGGCATGTTTACAGCATCGAACTTTTTGCAATCTCGCTGTATTGCGGTGCAAAAATCTGTTACTACTTTCTCGTCTGCTGCTGGCACAATAACCGCAAATTCATCGCCACCCATCCGTGCCACTATGTCTTCGCTACGTACATGATTTTTGAGTATATATGCGAAATATTTCAGGATTTCGTCACCGATCTGATGTCCGAAATTATCATTTATCGCCTTGAAATTGTCTATATCTCCAACTACAATACTTAAGGGATAGCTTTTTGCAGCATCATAAACCTTCAGTTTATCCACGAAATAAGCACGGTTGTATAAATCCGTGAGTGTGTCGTGAGCACTCATATATTTTAGTCTCTCTTCTGTTTTCTTCCTCTCCACGATATTATCCCATTCTCTAAAAACTCGTTCGACTATCCGCGGTAAATTCTTCGTTTCATCTGAGCCTTTTGCCAGATAGTCAATGGCACCCGCTTTTAGTGCCTGGACTGCCAAGTTCTCATCCCCCGTTCCGGTCAGCATGATTACTGGAATACCATACTTGCCTATTTCACGCGCTGTTCTCACCATGTCCAGACCAGTACCGAGTGGTAGCCTATAATCCGATATTATGAGGTCAGGCGGCTCGTTCTTTGATAGCCATTCTACTGCTTCTCGCGCATCCTCCGCGACGTGAACATTCCACTCGGGTTTCTTTTTTATCAGTACTTTCTGAACCAGCACTGCGTCCCCCTTATCATCCTCTACCAGTAATATCCGCTTCTCTTCTTTACCCTCGCTCAAGACCTATCACTCCGTACTAATGACTCAGGAATAGTATTTAATAGATTAATAACCACGCTGCGACACCATACGCCACAGCACCAATTATCGCCGATAATGGTATTGTAATCACCCATGCAGTAAACATTTTCCCTACTTCTGACCACCTAATCCTGCGAAGACTTTGAAAGAACGTGCCACCTATAACTGCGGAA
>JAOZPO010000012.1:8654-14891 GCA_029932715.1 Halobacteria archaeon
ACGTGCGTGGTGCTTACAGGCATACCCGCTAAACTCACCCCTACCACCGCGAGGCTCGCACCCGTTTCGGCTGAGAACCCATGCTTCGGCTCTAACTTTGTTAATCGCCAGCCCATTGTCCTTATCACTCTCGAGCCCAGTAAAAATGTGCCCAATGCCATTACTGAGCCACACATTATCTTCACCCACCATGGCACGAAAAAATGCTCGGGCTGCTCCACGAGAATAAAACGCCCAACTATTAAAGAAGCTGCAATTACACCCATCGCATTTTGCGTATCGTTCATACCGTGGCTGAACGCCATAAAAGAAGAGGAAATAATCTGCAGTTTCTTAAATACTGCTTCGGTTGCTGCGGACGGTGTTCTTTTAAAAAATAAGTACAATACCCAATTGATGAGTGAAAAGAGCAATGCCCCTGCTATAAATCCCACAAAAGGGCCGAGCATAATGGCGAGAAATACCTTATTGGTAAGCACCTCCCAATTTATTATGCCAAGCCCACCTGCAACTATTCCCGCGCCAAGCAAACCTCCTACCAATGAATGCGTCACACTTATGGGAATGCCAAGTGAAGTGCAAGTGTAAGTCCATATTATCGCACCAAGTAGACCGCTGATGATAACAACGAGAAAAATGCTGGCGGGCAGAGATTCCGGGGGGACAATTCCTTTGCCTATTGTCTTCGCCACCGCTTCAAAGGCTAAAGCACCGATAAGATTGAAAACACTCGCCAGAGCCAATGCCTTTAGTGGCGTCAGCGCTTTTGTAGCAATTACCGTAGCAATCGCATTTGCACTATCATTCGCACCGTTCAAAAAGTCATAGAGCAAAGCCAAAGATATTATTATGACGACAAGAGCCAGAGGAGAAAGCATCGCCTTAAATACCGCCTTTTACTCTGAATGTCTCCAGGATATTGGCTACATCCTCACACTGGTCCATTGTGTCCTCTAAAATATCCACTATCTCTTTGAGCAACAGCCGGTCGAGGACTTCCGCAGGATTGTCCACCGCCGCGGTCATCAGTTCCTTCAACCATTTCCGGTTTATTATATCGGCTTTGTTCTCTAATTCGTTTATCCTGATACAACCTGCTGCTAAATCTCCTTCACAACCACTCAGGTTTCTCAAGCAACTCACGGCTGCCTTTATCTCTTGTGTCGCTTCAAGGATAACGGGCGAGAACTCAGCAACCACAAACTCCGGCAGGGCTGGTCGCCGCGTAAACGTCATTCTTATTACTGCTTTCTCGATTCCATCTACCACATTGTCAAGATTATGCGCGAAATACCGGATGTCTGCTTTCTCTTCTGTTACACGGGTATGATCATAGAACAATTCCTGTACGATTTCGTGAACGATCGAATCCGCATCACCCTCCAGTGTTCCTAGTTGCGCACTGATTTCCGGAAGCTTGGAATAATCGGTATCTAACTTAACAAGCAGCTTCGCCGCTTCTACCGCCTTTCCCGCAAGCGAGTCGAAGAAATCGAAAAAGCTCTTATCGTGCGGTAAAAAGACCGACATCTTTTGCAAAACTGCCGTGACCAGAAGTAGTTTTAGCGATAAATTCTTTATGTCGCCACTCTCTTTCGGTAGCTTGTCCCTTTTCATGTTTTCAGCACTGTATATATACCACAACAACAGCATTTAAGTTTTTCGGTTTTTACGTACATGCAAAGGCTAATATATAATTATGCAAAAAAAATAGTGCTAAGCTATGTAATTCAACAATTTCCTGAATGCTTTGCCTCTATGCGATACTTTATTCTTAGCTTCTGTGCTCATTTCCGCAAATGTCGCCCCTTTGTATTCAAATATAGGGTCAAAGCCAAAACCTCCTTCGCCTCTCATCGCGTTCGCTATTTTACCCTCGACTGTGCCGACGAAAAGGATCGGCTCCTTTTCGCTTGTTTCGCATAATGCCACGACAGTTTTAAAAGTAGCCCTTCGCGCATCTCCTCTTTTACCTCCCATCAACTTCAATAAGCCCTCATTCCCTATTGTCTTGAATACAAAAGCGGAGAAAGGTCCGGGGAAACCATTTAACACAGGGATGAACATACCTGAATCTTCTATGAAGAATGGTTTCTTTATCTCCATATTTTCCATTATATAATTCGCACTCGCTCGCGCTACTTCTTCTATCGCATCAAGCTGCCGTTCGGGATAGTCGTATTCGAGTTGTTCGATAGTTATGTCTTCCGCCTCCGCGTACGCTAAATCCATTATCTCTTCCACTTTGTGCGCGTTTGTAGTGATGAAGATTATCTCTTTCCGCAATCGCATTCACTCCGATTCTATCCTCGGTGCCAGTAAATAGCTGATTTTTGCTTTGCCTTCTGCCAGTTCGAAATCCAGTTGCATCGGGTACTTTTCGCCAAGGTTGAGCGTTATATTCTCGGCATGGCTCATCCCCTTGCTCATTGCCGAGATGTACTCAAGCGAATATAAAGAACTAACCGTTTTCGGCGTTAGATGTATTAATTGCTCCTTAGTTAAGCCTAAGCGTAATTTATCCATCTCGCCTTCCGCCTCCATAAAGAACTCCTCTCCATCCACACCGAGCACGATGTTATCGCCTATCTTCTCCGCAGCACGTATTGCCCTCCGGAACTCTTCCGTCTCTATGATTACCTGCGCGGGGAACTCGAGTTCCGGCACCTTTGGCTCCTTTCTCAAAGAAGCGGGATCAAGCAAAGAGTGGGTATACGCAAGACTGCCCATCCTTATGTACACTTTCTGTGCATGCTCGTCCAATTTTAGCTCAATGTCTTCTTTACCACCAATTCCCAGGATACCAAGCAATTTCACAAAGTCCATACCTATTTCGGTTTCATTATCACCTTCTTCCGACTCGCAGGAAAAGTGAAACTCATCGAATGCGTCACTCTGCAACACAAAAGAGATCATTGATACATTCGCTGGGTCTACCGCTCGTAACTTTAAGCCCTCATCTGTTATCCTTAACTTTCCTTCATCCACTATCGCAGTAACCGTCTCTAAGCACTCTCTTAACGCAGTTGCATCTATTTTAGCCTCAAACATTTTCTCTTTATTCCCTCCTTTCTTGTTAGTCTATTTGCTTTATACTCCTATAACTATTACAATGTTAAATTAAAACAATAAAATAAGATATGAGATTATTAATAACTGTCCAATATGCCATAAGTTTTTACCTCTTCTTCGCTATATCCAGCAGATATTTAACCATACATGCATGTTCTATCGAGCTTATTATTACAAAAGCTTCATCTACCGTAGCGCCACGTGCAAATGTACCATGTCCCTGCGCGATAATCCCTTTGTGATCACGAAGTGCGCTGGCTGTATTCCTCGCTAACTCATCCGAGCCGATTCCTCCTGTCACCACTGGTATTTCATGCATAAAATATATGCTTTCGGAATCTTCAGGCACTATCTGCCCCTCGTGCAGTAATGACTCTACCACTGCATATACAGAATGTCCATGCAAAATAGCAAGTGCGGATGTCGCCTTATAAATTGCACGATGGACATTCAACTCCGTGGATGCAATTACATCCAGTTCGTCCGGTGACGCGGGGTCTATCGGAACTCTGACAATCTGACCCTCAAGTTCATCGAGCATGCTGCCGGTCGTACTGATTAGCATCTGGTCTCCCACGCGCTTGCTGACATTACCAAAGTGCGAGTGTGCAAGTCCCGCGGCAACTATCTTCTTACCATATTTTATTAGTTCTTGCATCTGGTGTTTTAATAAAATAATAGCAATATCTAAAACAAATCTCTTTGCCCTTATTATGAACCTAACCTCGATATTTGACCTATCGCGTGCAGAGATAGAAGCGTTATTAGCGCATGCAGAAGAGCTAAGAAAGGCGCGGAATGAAGGGTTAAGAGAGAGGGTAGATTTAGAAGGGAAGACACTGGCACTGATATTCGAGAAACCTTCTACCCGCACCCGGGTCTCCTTTGAGGTGGCGATGCTCGAATTGGGGGGGAACGTGATAAGCCTAAACTGGAACGAACTGCAGTTAGGGCGGGGAGAAAGGATAATAGAGACGGCAAAAGTGTTCTCCTCTTATGTTGATGCTGTTATGATACGAGCATTCCAGCATAGCATGATAGAGGAGTTTGCGAGATATGCCTCGATTCCCGTGATCAGCGGGTTAAGCAATCAGGAGCACCCATGTCAGACACTGGCAGACCTGATGACGATAAAGAGCTATAAGAAGAGCCTGCCGGGATTGAAGGTAGCCTGGATTGGAGATGGGAATAACGTATGCAATTCGCTGATCGGAGGATGCGCAATTACAGGCATGGAGATTTCCGTAGCATGCCCAAAAGGTTATGAACCAGACGATAGGATAGTAAAACAAGCGGCTGAGATGGGTTGTGATGTGGCAATAACAGAAGATGTGGAAGAAGCTGCTGCTGATGCTGATGTCTTAAGCACCGATGTATGGGTATCAATGGGTGACGAAGAGGGTAGCGAGAGAAGAAAGAAGGCTTTTAAGAGGTATCAGATAAACGAAGACCTGGTACGTGTTGCAAAAGGGGATGTGATAGTAATGCACTGTATGCCAGTGCATGTAGGCGAAGAGATGACGGAAGCGGTATTAAATAGCGACAAGTCGGTAATATTCGTGCAGGCGGAGAACAGATTACATGCGCAGAAGGCGTTATTAGTGAGATTGTTAAAATAATAGCAGGTGTTTTATTGACAATTGTCAATTTTGCACGGGCTTTGATGGAACTATTTGTATAAGACTTTTAAATAGCTGTCCTATAAGCAATATCCACAGGTAGACAAAGAAGATAAAATGAGCGAAGCAGATGTGGAAGAGAGTTTTCCGTTTGACCTGAACCCTATGTATGAGGGGGAACGGGTAAGAAAGGCCGCTATGTATGTGGAGCTGGGTGGTCAGAGTAAAGAAGGTTTCGAGCTTGTTCTCTTTGAACCTGATCCTGAGAAGGTGAAGGACAATGAAGTCACGCTGATAGGACCGGACCTGGAAGAGATGCAGGAAGGCAATACCTATGCCTACGGGATGATATATAAGGTATATGGCGAGCAGATAGAGAAAGACCTGGAAGCGGTGATAGAACGCAGGAATCATGAATACCAGTCATATATACAGGGATACATGCATCTCAACCAGAGGGCAGAGATATGGGTAAGGATAAGCAAGGACGCGATGAAGAAGGGGCTCAAATCGCTGAAACAGATAGGCAGGGCAACGATAAAGCTCTTTAAGGCAGAACTACCATTCATAGAGAAGATGGAAGCTACATACGTAACGGACGAAGCCGAGGTAGAGAAGCGGCTGCAAGAGACGAACGAGATATATGAAGCGCGAGATGTGAAGACGCGTGGGCTGCGTGATGAAGACGTAGACGAATTTTATCAATGCACACTCTGTCAGTCGTTCGCACCGACCAATGTCTGTGTAGTTACGCCGGACAGGATAGCGCTTTGTGGTGCCATGAGCTGGTTTGACTCGCGTGCTGCGGCGAGGGTTGACCCTGAGGGACCCAATGCGCCTATACCGAAGGGTGACTGTATAGACCCGATTGGCGGTGAATACACAGGTGTGAACGAAGCGGCGGTACGGCTCTCAGGTGGTGAATATGATTCCATAAAATTGCATTCGTTCTTAGAGAAGCCGCATACAAGTTGTGGCTGTTTCGAGGTGGCGGGATTTTATATACCCGAACTTGATGGTATCGGCTGGGTGCATCGAGGTTCCAAGGTGTCAGAGACGCCGATTGGTCTGCCGTTCTCCACGATTGCTGGCTCAGTAGGAGGCGGTAAGCAGGTAAAGGGCTTCCTTGGCATTGGAATACAATACTTTTACAGTGCCAAGTTTATTCAGGTGGATGGTGGCTGGCGCCGTGTGGTATGGATGGCATCGGATTTAAAAGAGCGGGTGGCAGACGCCATTCCCGATGATATGAAAGATAAGATAGCGACGGAAATGGATGTTAAAGATATAGAGGGTCTACGCGAATTCTTGACAAACGTTGATCATCCCGTAGTGAACGGAGTAGTCAGGGAGGTTGACGGCGTGCAGGTAACCGAAGGGTGGACAGTAGCAGCGGAAGAAAAAGCAGTGGTTCCTACTATGGCAGAGGAAGCGGCGGTGCCGATTGCTGCGGGTGCTGAAGTTCCTGCTTCATCCATGCTAACGGCGGGTGGTGGCTCGCCCATTGTAATAACGCTGAAGGATGCGGACATCCGCATCGGAAAGA
>JAOZPO010000013.1:0-5643 GCA_029932715.1 Halobacteria archaeon
ACTCTTTTCTTATTGCCTTCGTAGCATATCTAAACGTATCGCACAAGGGCTTTGAGGAAGTAATGCAGAAGAATATCTGGACTGGATTATCTTATATTTCGAGTTTCGCTATCTTTGTTTTTGTCTACATCATCTTCTCACTTAAAGCGGATATGCAATATTTTCCATTACGCGATTTGTTTTTCATCGCTTATTTCGCCGTTTTAATCATCGAGATAGCCGCTATAAAGTCAGTAATTAGCGAGAAAAAGATCGTAAAAGGGGAAATTGAAGCGGCGAAAAAGAGGAAAGAAGGCATCGTAGACCTCTTGGATTCGTATGCAAACAAATTCTTTAGAGTTGACTATCTTGACGATTTATGGCTAAAGATGATAGATAGATATGTACCTGAAGCTGAAGTAGCAAAAATAAGATTTGACACTTCGGAGCGTAGATTTCATCTTGAAATGACAGACGAGCCCACGAGGCTGAAAATAGCTGTTGGAATACTCTTCGGGATGCATAATATCCCTGATAGAGAACGGATTGCAAATCTGAATAAATCCATAGGAGAGACGAAAGAGGAGATTGCAGAGGTTCTTAAAGAGAAGGTGTTACTGCTACCGGAAGATTTGCGATCTCAGTTTGATGAAGACGTGTATTATCCGATACTGTTCGAAAAAGAGGTTAATACGATGATAAGAGACGTGGAAACTTTCATCCCTTTCTCAGAGCAGAAAAGGGTTTTTGAGCAGTTGAAGAGAAGGGACGAAAAATTCAAGTGCATCCGTTTTGAAAACGAGAAGATACAAATAAAAGAAGGAACCAGATTCTCTCGACGTGAGTTCCTGGAACTTCTCAGATTTTATCTCGAATCCCTGGAGGATATATTCCCTTTTAGGCGATTCCTGGTCTATGAACTTATAAGAGGAGAAATAAAAGAGGATTTGGCACCCTATGGTATTACGATTAGCGAGCTACTTGATGTAGTCCCAACGGGAGTAGAGAAAATGGATGAGATAATAGCTGGGGGATTGGCAAAAAGGAGTTCAACTTTGATTATCACAGAAGAGACGAAGACAAAACATGAGATTGCTCTCTCTTTTATCAAAAAAGGATTGGAAGAGGGAACTAAGGTCATTTTTGCAACTTCCAGGCGCCCATTCCAACAGATAATTGGTGAGTTACTAACATATCTTAAAGATTTAAAAGAACTCCTGATAATTGACCTATATGAAGATATTTATACAGAGGAGCGAGTTTACAAAGTGGTACAGGATGAGCACCGAATAATCAGCCCTTTAAACAAGATATTGTTTCAACGTACTATCGTAAAAGCAATAAAGAGCTATCCAAAGGCTGTGCCCAAAATAGTTGTTATTGATGCCTATGACGACTTTTCAAAGTATTATAGTTCTGGTGAGATGCTTGAGCTATTGCAAAAGCAAGTAGATGGGTTAAAGAGATGGAATTGCACAAGTTTAATCACAATTAATCCCCATTCTTATTTAATAAAAAAAGAGGGTGAGGACGCGATAAAGAAGAATTTTGATAATGTTATGATACTATCAGGATCAGATAAGGATGCCTCGGTTTTCATAGAGCGATTGTATCACGGAACGCCGTCCAGACAGATTATTCAGTTATATTAGGTGAAATGGGCACTGTCGAATGGATTTGCTTGTGATTAAACCATTTCAGGGTTTACGGGAACCTGGGCTGAGCCCACGATGTTTGAAAATTGGTACCTTTTCACTCTGTAACTGAAATTTGTCATAACTATACAGATACTCAAATATTCTTATTGACTCGTATGCACCGTCAAACCCTAAAAAGGCAAATAGATAGACAGGTTCAAGAAATTGAAAGACACAGACAGTTAGCATCCCTATTTTCATTGAGAAGCGATGTTCAAAGAAGAAGTGTATCAGTTTATTAGTTTTGTTTTCATCTACATAATCATTCCCTTTTTCATCTATTATACCCATAATCGTAATAATAATCAAGGGGGTCAATAGAAAATTCACTTTACCATACAAATAGAAAGAGGGAAGGAGTAGTAATAGTAAAAACGCAATGGAACTGACTTTAAATATTAAATTATCTACCTTTCCACCTATTAAAACAGAAAGAAGGATGGAAAAAAGAATAGTTTGTGACGCTGTGTCTTTTATTGCTAATATACACGCAACTATCACTATAACAGGCGCTATTAGTACCGCTATTTTCTTGTTGAACAAATCTTCATCGAAGGCATCGTCAATATATTTCAGCCCACCGCCTATTATTGCGAAAGCAAGAATAATTGCTATTTGCGATGTCAAATTGTGATCTGATAGGCACATATATATAGAAACTTTTTGCACTTTACTGCTGCAGCCGATCAGAAGAAGAGCGAGAAGTTTTGATAGAAACAAGTTATTGCTTTTTCAAATCCACAAATCAACCACATTTGATGATAGCTGACGGTGGTACTCATGTAATTCTCTGCCCCAGGAAAGCGCTTCTTTTGCATCACTTATCAGAGCGTTATTATAATCGTATGTTCCACTGTCTGTGAACAACCCCAGATAAAAGACACTGTCAGTAAGAGTAAGACATACTTTTGTATCTTCTTCCATCGCGAATAATGTGAAGTTAGGCTCTTGTAAGAAGATTTTAAATGCTTCTTCTGTCTCGACCATCCCAACAATACTATTAAGGACTTCATTCGTCACTATGAGTTCTACGTCAATACCTTTCCTTCTCACCAATTCCTCGATCATTGTCATATACTCCAGATGAAAAATGGGATAAATGCCCTTCACTTCGTTAGCGTTTTCAAGTACTTGAAGGGATGTTGTATGCGATTTGAAAATGTCAGTGGACGTATCTGATACTAATGTACTATCCCGCAACCACCCAATCTTCTCCATCAAATGCGGCGGAATAGCACTGAGATCATGCGTAAGCCAGAACTCCTCATGCTTCTGCAACACATCAATCGCATCTACAAAATCACTTATTTTTAACGCTATAACCTCACCGACTTTTGTCAATCCGTAGTTCCTTTTTCCATCCTCAAAGATGATTTTATTCTTCTCCAGGTCTCTCAATGCGTGTATAGCAGTAGTAGAACTTACTCCAAGTATCTTTCGTAATTCGCTCACTCCCTTCTCCCTCGCCCGCAAAGCGATAATGATGTTTCTTCGCAGTTCAGAACAAATAGCGAAGCGAATCCTATTTTGGATATTCAGTTGCTTCTTCTCCGCTTCTGGGCTTGTCATCGCTATCGCTTTTTTCGTATCTGCTATGGTACCTGAATTAGCTATAATAGTTGCCATGTAGTACCATATTCATCAAATAAAGCTTATATAGTTAACGGTAAGAAATACTGCTCGTTACAAGCAATGTTGTTTTGATAGAAAAGTTTATATAGCCCTTCAACATTTCATGTTAACTCATAAAGTGAAGTTGGAATATACGGAGGAAACGGAAAAGGGTAGTCGGAAAGGTTCAGAAACTAACATGCGTAAAACTATTTTATTGGTTCTGGATGATGACACGCATGTGGAGCTAATACGCAGTGCCTTTCTGAACTATAAACCAGAATGTGAAATCATTCATGCAGCAACTATAAAAGAAGCGTTAAAATGGCTGCAAGAAGTAGAAACTAAGCAGTTATTTGCCGCCATTTCCGATTACCGCTTGCCTGATGGTACGGGACTGGAGCTTGCCGGAGGAGCAAAGAACCCGGAGGATGTGGGCTTCCCCGTTATTATGCTGACCGGTCACGGCTCTGAAGAATTGGCAGTTCGCTCATTCAAATCAGGTGTTATGGATTATGTTGTGAAGCGAGCTGAGTGGGCACAAGAACTACCCTGGATCGTCAAGCGCGCGTTTCGTGAATGGGATAACATCATAGCACGGAAGCGTGCGGAGGAGGCACTGGAACACCGGATTCCTGCTTTGACCCAGACCGCAATTGTACTGGACGAATCACGTAAGTTCCTTGAGACCGTCATTGATAACATTCCAGATACAATAACCCTTAAAGATTCGGAACACCGCTTCGTGTTGGTCAATCAGGCATATTGTAACATAATAGGGGCTACAAAAGACGAAGTAATAGGGAAGACAGCTTCAAGGGAAAAAGATACAGAAGTATTTCAAACAGGAGCAGGATTAGACATACCAGAACGAACATATATGGACAATAAGGGTAACCGCCACTATGTATCTGTAAAGAAAGCGCCATTAACAGACGAATCGGGTAATGTATCTCATGTTCTCACGATAAGTCGTGATATCTCCGAGTTCAAACGTGCGGCTGATGAACGCGAACGTCTTGTGAAGGAACTTGAAGCGAAGAACGCCGAGATGGAAAGATTCACATATACCATCTCTCACGACCTCAAGTCGCCACTTTTTACTATTCAGGGTTTTGCTACGGCACTTCGCGCAGATTTGGAACGGGGAGAAAGAGAAGTAGTGGAAACTGATTTGAAGTACATAGAAGATGGCGCAAAGAAGATGGAGCATCTGATAGAGGACACATTGCAGCTCTCTCGTATCGGTCGTGTGACGAATCCACCGGAAGACGTGCAGTTCGGTGAAATAGTAAAAGAAGCCCTGGAGCAAACAGCCGGGCTGATAAAGTCGAGCGGAGTGGAAGTATCAGTGCCTGACGGCTTCCCCACTGTTCATGTAGACCGTGTGAGAATAGCCGAAGTACTTGTGAATCTCATAACAAACAGTATAAAGTTCATGGGTGAACAACAACATCCGAAGATAGATATAGGTTATCGCGAGGATGATGAAGAGACAGTATTCTTTGTGAGGGATAATTCTGTGGGGATAGAGAAGAGCCAGCAGGAGAAGGTCTTCGACCTTTTTTATCAGCTGGACAGCGGTAGTAGCGAGGGTACAGGTGCGGGACTCGCGATAGTGAAACGGATAGTGGAAGTGCACGAAGGTCGCGTCTGGATAGAATCCGAACCGGGTAAGGGCTGTACGGTTTGTTTTACGCTGCCTGGTTGCTCTCAGGTATAATAAGTGTAATAAAGTTGTTGCGCAATAAGATTTATCTCGCATAGAAATAGAGCGTGGATGGTAACTACTAAAAATAAGCGATGATAATTTGCTTTTTATTGTTATGCAACAACTTTGACGCCCATTTACAAAGTATTTTTTGTATATAAGCAGAAAACTTTAAATAGGGATTAATACAACTGAACTAATTAATAATCGTGGTAGCATCAAAAAGGGGAATAAGGGGGAAGGCGAAACTGGACCTAACATGAAAGAAGCAGTAATACCAGCTATATTGTTGGTCGCTTTTGTATGCGCTGTATTCGCGGCGACATCAACCGACCAGGTAGAAGAGTCAGTAACTATAGAAGGGGGTGGATCCGGTAATCTCACGAATCTGAACAAGGCAAGTGTGCATGACGGGACGCAAGTAACGCTAACACCGCATAGTGTAAACGTAGGCGATCCTGTTACCATAGAAGGAACGGGATTTGGAGCGAGTGAACCGGTGAGTTTGAGCTGTAGCGTATCTGATTTTGAGATACCTGTTTCTGGTAATAATTATGAATACCGCTTAAAGAATCTCAACCTTTCTGATCCAAACACCAGCTTTTCGTTGAGCGTACAGAAGGTAGAGGATAATATGACAGTAAA
>JAOZPO010000013.1:5743-14883 GCA_029932715.1 Halobacteria archaeon
ACAACGAGACCGAAGTTAACGCGAGTTTTGACGTTACCACTATCGTTACGGCAAACGAAACAGGCTATTTCAAAACTGTTATTGACACGCATGGAATACCAATAGGTGAATATACAATAACTGCTGATGGAGTCGAGGAGAGACTTACCGTATGTCACTTGACGGTAACGCCTGATAGCGTAATGGTAGGAGAGCTTGTAACAATAACAGGGGAAGGCTTTGGTGCTGATGAATCAGTAACTTTAGGCAGTCACGTATCTAATTTTACGATAAACGTTTCTGATGGGGAATATGGATACAGCTTAGAGGATTTTAACCTATCCGAGCAAAATACAAACTTTTCGCTTTGTGTACGGGCGGTAGAGGATAATATGACAGTAAACATAAGAACATCATTGGGATTGGTATACACAATAAACAATTATAGTTCTAACAAATACGGCATCGTATTTTATTATGATGCTGCAAACAAAACAGCAACTGTGTACTCTACTGAGTCACTCCCTGTTGGTAGTTACAAACAGATAGAGATTTCCGGAACTGCCGTTGACAACGAGACCGAAGTTAACGCGAGTTTTGACGTTACCACTATCGTTACGGCAAACGAAACAGGCTATTTCGAAACTGTTATTGACACGCATGGAATACCAACAGGGGAATATACAATAACTGCTGATGGAGTCGAGGAGAGACTTACCTTGTGTCGCTTGGTTGTTCACCCTGATAGCGTAATGGTAGGAGTTCCTGTAACAATAACAGGGGAAGGCTTTGGTGCTGATGAATCAGTAGCTTTAAGCAGTCACGTATCTAATTTTACAGTACCCGTTTCTGCGGGGGAATATGAATACAGCTTAGACAATTTCAACCTTCCCGATACAAACACCAGCTTTTCGTTGAGCGTACAGAAGGTAGAGGATAATATGACAGTAAAAATAACAAAATCTCCGGGATTGGTATACACAATAAACAATTATAGTTCTAACAAATACGGCATCGTATTTTATTATGATGCTGCAAACAAAACAGCAACTGTGTACTCTACTGAGTCACTCCCTGTTGGTAGTTACAAACAGATAGAGATTTCCGGAACTGCCGTTGACAACGAGACCGAAGTTAACGCGAGTTTTGACGTTACCACTATCGTTACGGCAAAGGACACAGGTTATTTCGAAACTGTTATTGACACACATGGCTTCCCTCCACTGAATTACACTATACATGCTACTAGTATCACCGCTTCTGCTTATGCAATACTAAAGGTTATAACTGCAACTGGCTCTATCAACGTAACTTCTTCTCCCCCCTATGCAAGTGTGTACTTAGATAACGCTTACAGAGGAATAACGCCACTTAAAATCCCGGATGTACCCACTGGTACCTATACGATTGAACTCACTCTTAAAGGTTACGATGATTGGTCAGCGAACGTATCTGTAATGGCTGGTGAAACTTCTTACGTAAACGCAACATTGACAGAGTCAACACCAACACCAGGAAGAGGAGGGGGTGGTGGCGGCGGCGGCAGCGCCGGACCCAGTGACGCTGATGGTGATGGCTACTGCAACATAAAGGAGATAATTATGGGCACAGACCCTGAAGACCCCTGCGACCCCGATCCGAAGTGTATTGCATGCCAGGCATCAGGCACGTATGCGCCCATGCCCGTACCGGTATCAACGCCGAGAAGACCCACTGCTGTTGTTAAATATCTACAGACACCCACACCAAGACCTTCCCCAACAGCAACAGCAACTGCAACACATAAACCAAAACCATTATTACCTATCTCAGGTCCTGATAAACCCTTTATCCTGATTGCAGTAATAATCGCAGTAGTAGTATTAATCGGCATCCTCTTCTTCCTTCACCGCAAATTTAAATCACCGCATACAAAAGACAGTAAGGAAAATAGCGAAAAAATCGTGTGGCGATGAGACGCTATTCGTGTATGTATAAATGCATCCACTCGCTTATGAGCACCTGAAGAGGGTGCTGGCCGATGGGAAAGTTATAGGTTCGGACGATACGTGTGATTATTACCCATGCCATTTCACGGGTCAGGATTGCACATGGTGCTTCTGCCCGTTTTATCCCTGTGCAGTTCTGCAAACTGGAGGTGAATGGGTGAAGATGAAGACCGGGGGCTTTATCTGGAGCTGTTCAAATTGCCTCTGGATACATAGACCAGAAGTTGCAGCGGCATTAATGCACGAGTTCATTAAATTGGGGATAGACAGTGTGGAAACGTTACAGAAGCGAACAGAGGAACTGCCGGTAATTTTACTGCGTTTGAAATACCAGGCGGAAAAATGAATCTGCTCTTAGACCAGATCGTTATTTTCTTGCTTGCCTTACTTATAGACCTGAGTATTGGCGACCCCCCGGAACGAATAGAGAAATTTTACCCTATCGTCTGGATAAGCAAGCTAATGTATCTCTTTGACAGGATAACGAGTAGGGGAAATGCGAGCAGGGAAAGGATACTTGGCGCAGGGTATGCAGTACTTATAAGTTCCGTTTTCGCATTGCCCTGCCTTCTGCTTTTTCTTATCAATTCTGAAGTCTTGTACATCGTTTTCGGGACGCTTATCTTCAAGATGACATTCACGCTAAGAGGCCTGGAGCGATATGGTCATTATGCAATGGCTGCGAGTAATTTGGAAGCTAAGAGAGTGGCAGTAGGTAAAATAGTCAGTAGAGAAGTATCGAATCTGGATATGAAGCATCTGGACTCGGCGACCGTTGAATCCATAGCTGAGAACTTTACCGACAGTGTTATAGCTCCTTTCTGCTATTTCGCATTATTCGGCATCTTTGGCGCTATGGTCTACCGCGTGATAAATACATTAGATGCCGTTGTTGGCTACAGAAATAGCCGTTACTTGTATTTCGGTTGGTTTTCCGCGAAAGCGGATGATGTGTTGAATTACATACCGGAGCGAATAGCTACTGGCTTGATATTAGTAACGGGTAAATCGAGTTTGCATGACGTACTCATAGCCAAAAATGTACATTTGACAATAGTAGCGATGAGTTCTGCATTACGTGTGAACCTGGAGAAAATCGGGCATTACTCGGTCTGTGGCACGGATTTTGAAGATGTTAGTGCGAAGCATATCGCAGGTGCAATACGGATAGTGAAGCGAAGCACTTTTAGCTTTTGCTCTTGTTACGTAGCGGCTATGGCTATTCTCTATCTTGTTATTGTATAAAAGAAAGTGTTGAACTATTCCAGCACGGTATCAGCATCTGAATAAGGCGGCGAGCAGAAGCACAAAAAACGTACTTTATTATTATCTGTAAATATCCTGTGCTTCTCTCTGGGTACTATTACCACCGTGTCCCCAACAGAAACATCCTTCTTCTCTCCTTCAATCTCCATAACGCCTTTACCTTCCAGGATATGGTATAATTCCTCGGATGTTCTATGAAAATGGCGTTTCGTCTCTTTATAAACCGTTGCTTCCGCTAAACTCATCCTTGCGGATTTGACCAGCTCTCTTATCTCAGAGCCATCCTTTGCTATGAACGGGCTCTTCGAGCCCCTGCATACTACTTCCAGCCCCTTTAACATACTGGATAATCCTGATAGAGATGTAGGACACGTGATATAAACCAGGTGCCATCAAGAATAGCTTCTAATACTTCACCTTACCACCCTTAACCGCCTTGAACTCCTCCGGTCGCCTCTCAGTCTCTATCAATTCTCGCGTTCTGCCCGCTATCCTCGTTTCGATATCCTCCGCTTCTTCTCGCACCGCACTCGTAGCAATATGCAAATCATCTATCCTCAGCATTCCCGCTGCCGCCTCGGTAGCTGTGATAAATGCCTGTAACTTCACATTCAACGGCTCTAATATGCCTTCCGCCATCACGTCGTCACTCACTCGCTTAGCCTGTCCGGATATGCCTGCATTTGTATTACCCGCGAAATGCTCTGATCTTAGTCTCGTTAGCGTGTCTATATGGTCCATTCCACTGTTCTTCGCTATTGCCTTTGGTATAGATTCAAGTGCGTCAGCAAACACTTCCATCGCTAACTGCTCCTTTCCCGATTGCTTGTTTGCCTGCTGTCTAAGCCGGTATGCGCATTCCGCCTCCACTGCTCCGCCACCAGGCAATACTCTGCCATCATCAAATACTTGCGCAACTGCATGTAAAGCGCTTTTTATCTCGCCTATCAATCCCTCTAAAATCCTGAGGGACGTACCCCCTATGAATATCGTAGCAGAGTTCTTACGTGCACAATCTTCTACGAATACATAATCTTCTCCTCCTATCTTCCGCTGTACCACTCTACCCGCAAATCCGAATTTGTCCGCACTTAATGCACTTATTGCTTTCACTATCTTACCGCCCGTAGACCGTTCCAATCGCACCAAATCCGTTAATTTCACTCGCTTTATCAGCATTATGCCCGCATCACGGAACTTACCCAGTGCATCATCATCCACACCCCAGCGACAGCAAATCACGTTTGCACCACTCTTTACTACGGGCTCCACAACTTCATCAAAGAGTTTCGCTCTTGCCTCTCGGAACTCTCTGAAATGGGATGCTTTTGAGAATTTTACGTGAAAATCAAAAGCACCGAGTGTTTCCCCCGCTTTACTGCGCTCTCTCGCTCCCGTTCCTGTCGCCAGTTCCTTTCTACCCTTTATCTTCGGCTCCTTATGTTCAATCGGGAAATCAAGCAGTGCTATCCGTGCATTCTCCATTTCCGTAGGTAACGCATCCAGCACTTCTCGGTCTATAACAACACCTTCTATAAAACTCGTCTCCCGTACTTTGCTTCCGCTCTTCGTTTCTATTGCTATATCATCTACATCTATCGGCTCATTCGTATCGCTTAACCGCTTTACGCTCTCTACTACTGCATCCACTACTTTATCCCTTTCACCAAAATCACCCTGCTTTAATGCAGTCTTCGCCACCTTTCGCAAAATATCTTCGCTTCCTTCGCTTCTTACGTCCACAGGAGATGCTATCTCAGCCAAAACTTCTTTGACTACCGCAAGAGACTTCTCATACCCTTTTATTACTATATTCTGATGTACGCCTTCGCTCTTCAGCTCATATCCCCTCTTCACCAGCTCACCCACCAGAACCATAACCGTAGCTGTGCCATCCCCTACTCTTTCACCCTGTGATAAGCCCGCGTTTAGCAATATATCGGCAGTAGGATGTTGATAATGCAACTCCTTTACTATACTAAGCGCGCTATTTGTTATTAGGTCCGCAGCTTCCACCTTTGTTGCTCCTTGCGCTAGCAATATCTTGGATCCAAAAGGGCCGATAAGTGGCTTAAACATATCAGAGAAACTGGCGGAAAGCATCATATTCGCCTCCTGAATCTCCTCTGGCGGGACTTCACCCGGTGGCAACTCCTCCTTTATCGTCATTTTCCCCTATTCACTCCTCCTTTACCATCATCAAAAATACTTTGATACTATCAGATACATCTCTAACATAAACAACTTTTACTTTTTCCGTTCATTAATGATATACCCATTAATAGCGATTCAGGAAGCATAAAACAGGAACAAGTAAATGGATCTACCCGCACCCGGCACAAGGATTTATATTGAAACTTTCGGCTGCACTGCAAATGTTGGTGACACGATGAAGATGCGTGCGATTTTAAGAAACTCATGTTGCGAGATAGTGGAGGAGGAACGAGAAGCCGATGCTGTTATCGTGAATACATGCACCGTAACGAAGAGAACGGAATTGAATATGCTAAAACGACTGCAGCAGTTGAAGGAGCAGGGTAAAGAAGTGATCGTAGCGGGTTGTCTTGCAGCAGCACAACCTGAGCTGGTGAGAAGCATTATGGGCAAGGATGTAGCAATGATAACCCCGGGCGATATTTACAGTAGTAAGGAACAAGAGTTTGACTTTGATGGCTTTATTTGTGTAATACCAATTTCAATGGGCTGTATCGGGAACTGCTCTTATTGTATTGTGAAACAAGCGAGGGGTGAATTGAAGAGCTACAAGCCTGAGATGCTATGCGAAGCGGTAAAAAGTGCTGTGGACCGAGGTGCAAAGGAGATACGAATTACTGCTCAGGACTGCAGTGCATACGGATTTGAGCGGTCAGGTATAAAGCTTCCGGAGTTGTTAATGCAGATAACTGCGGTGAACGGCGATTTCCGTGTTAGAGTGGGCATGATGAACCCGTCTACACTGCTTCCCATCTTAGACGATCTTCTGACTGCTTTCGATTCCGAAAAAGTCTTCAAATTCTTTCATATCCCTGTGCAATCTGGTTCTGATAATGTGCTGCGCGACATGAAACGGAATTACAAAGTTGCTGACTTCGTTGATATAGTAAGGAGCATAAGGAGCCGATTCGACTACTGCACGATTTCTACTGATTTTATCATTGGATACCCAAAGGAGACTGAGGGCGATTTCTTATTATCGCTGAACCTACTGGAGACTGTGAAGCCGGAAAAAGTGAACATAACGAAGTTCTCGCCAAGACCCATGACCGAAGCAGCAAAGCAGAAGGATTTGATAGAGCGAGAGAAGAAAAGACGGTCACGTATTAGCTCTTCCATGTATCACAAGCTTAGTCTTGCTACGAACAAGGAATTGGAAGGAGCGGTGATCTCCGTTTTGGCGTTGGAGAGGGGGAAGAAAGGAGGCGTAATAGCCCGCGACAGATCGTACCGAACGGTAGTAATAGAAGAGGATTTGTCACCCGGTGCTACTTATAAGGTACGTGTGAAGGAAGCGAGAAGCACTTATCTTGTTGGTGAGTGAATGAGGTTCAAAGTGTTTGACTGTTGTATAACATAACATTTAAGTTGGTAACTTATCCTTTCATTTACATGGCACGAGCGCGATGTACAATCTGTGGCAAACCTGCGGCATACAGATGCAAGTACTGTGGAGATATTCTTTGTAAAGAGCATCTTCCGCCAGGAATGCACTGGTGCGTTGGATCAGGAGCATATAATAATGAGCCTGATAAGGTAAGAACCACATCCATGCCCTACATGGAACGGTTAAAGAGCATAGATAGCAGCATTTTCAGCATCTTCTCGCATAACTATTCCTATTTGCTCCTGTTCATCATTTCAATCTCTTTCTGTTTGCAATTACTCATTCCTGGCTATACAAAGTTGTTTGTTTTAGATCCGTCAAAAGTAATAGAAATGCCCTGGACGCTGCTAACGCATATCTTTCTTCACGGGAACTTCAATCATTTCATTTTCAATATGCTCGTATTTATCTTCTTCGCTCCGGTATTAGAGCGGAGAATAGGAAGTACGAAATTCCTAATCATCTTTTTGCTTTCCGGAATCTTTGCAGGAATTGGCTGGAGTGTTACAGCCCAGTCTCCTGCACTTGGTGCTAGTGGTGCAATATACGCGATATTGGCTACGCTTGCCATTTTGATGCCAAGACTGCGAGTTTATCTATTCTTTTTTATACCACTGGAGATATGGGTGATAGCTTTTCTTTTCCCCCTATACTATGACGTTTTACCGATTGTACTGGGTTCACCAGACGGAATAGCGCATACAGCACATTTATCCGGCATTTTATTCGGTTTGCTTGCCGGCTTGGCTTTAAAAGGTGAGTGAAATACAACCTTTTTATATGTGTACTTCCTATACATGAGATGTATCTCAAAATTGGGACACTACTATTAATGGAGTGAAGGGGGAGAAGATGACTGTGGATATAGTGGTTTCGTTAAAAATGCTCGCTTTGTTAGGTGCAATTGTACAGCCAATCAAGTTATCTTCCGGACAGTTCGCGGAAGTGCTAAATACGAGTGTACAAACTGCTGCGAGGCGGCTCCAGGAGCTTGATAACGAAGGACTTGTGCATAGGAGGATAATCGTGAATGGACAGTGGGTAATTCTGACAGAAAGAGGGATAGCGCGATTGAAGAGTGAATGTTATGAATATCAGAAGATATTCTTTTCCACGCAGAATACCGAGATAGAAATTGGGGGTCGTTTGATTACGGGACTTGGAGAAGGGCAATATTATACGACTCTCAGCCAATATAAGCGTCAATTCACGACTAAATTGGGCTTTACCCCTTTCCCCGGTACCTTAAATCTACGACTGGACTCGCAGAGTATAGAAGCGAGGAAGAAGCTGGAGGTGTCAAGCGGCATAGAAATCGAAGGTTTTGTATCGGCAGATAGGACTTTTGGTGGTGGCAAGTGCTTCCCGTGTAAAATATTGCGTAACAATGCTGAAGGGATAAAAAGCGCTGTTGTTATTCCTGACCGAACACATTATCCCGAAAATGTCTTAGAGATAATTTCACCTATTTACCTTAGATGTGAACTAAAATTAATTGACGGAGATGAGATAAAGACGAAGGTGATGATATGAAGATTCCAGAGTCGGTAGAAAGGGGTATGGACCGCATAAAAAGTGGTAAAATCGTGTTAATATACGATTCCGCAGATAGAGAGGGTGAGACAGACCTTGTAATGCCCGCTTCTGCCGTGACGCCCCGAGATGTCGCTTATTATAGGAATGAAGGAGGTGGACTTATATGCGTTGCTATACATCCAGTTGCGGCAGATAAACTTGGACTTCCTTTGATAAGTGATATATTGAGAAGCGTGAGCGGCGAGTTCTCCGGTATAAGAAGAATGGTGGAAGAAGAGGGCGATATTTCATACGATAACCACTCTTCTTTCTCTCTCTGGGTGAACCATCGTGATACTTTCACAGGTATAACGGATACAGACAGGGCATTAACGATAGAGGGGATAGGGCAATCGGTGACAAAAGCACTAAACGGTAAATTCTACGATTTTTGCACTGAGTTCAGAACACCAGGGCACGTATCAATATTGAAAGCTGCTGACAGACTACTTGATGAAAGGAGGGGTCAGACTGAGCTTTCTGTAGTTCTGGCGCTGCTTGCTGGCATTTCTCCTGCAATGGCAATCTGCGAGATGCTGGACAATGAATCTGGTAGAGCACTCTCAAAGGAAGATGCAGTGGCATTTGCTTCAGAACGAGACACTGTTTTCATTGAAGGGAAGGATATTGTGGAAGCATATCAGACCGTTCGCTCTATTCACCCACCCGGCATTTAAAGGTTATACGTATCATGTTATTATTAGCACAAGGTGCAACAGCGATTTCGCCTT
>JAOZPO010000133.1 GCA_029932715.1 Halobacteria archaeon
CATTCTTCACCACCACTTCATCAACTGGCATACCCGTAATTATTCTCGCACCTTTTCTTTCAGCCTCCTTCACAAAGCGGAGAGCACTCCATTTCGCACCATCGGGGCAGCCATACGCGCACCTTCCGCCAGATTTGCATTTATTCGGGTTTATAAACTTAGGCATCTTCTGCACATCTAAGCCAAGATTTTCCGCAGCTTCCATAATCCTCCTCGTACCATCACCAAATAGAGAATCCGGCAGGACCTCAACCGCAAGCTCCTTCTCGGCTTCCTCAAATTCCGCTCTCAGGTCAATCCCAACCTGTTTTAATTCCTCTTCCAGGCACCTCACCCCATTCCCCGCAGATACCGTGGTGGTTCCTCCAAAACAGATTGTCCTCATTACTTTCACTTCAGAATCAACGTTCAAGTAGTGTTTGAAGGCATCCTTCTCCTCTATCTCAGGTCCTTTTTCTATCAGTGTTACCGCTACACCCTTAGCAGCCAGTTCCTTCGCTACCGTTGCCCCTCCAGCTCCCGAACCTACAACTATTACCATGCTTTATATAATCTCCTTTTGTATTTGTTTACCGCCGAGATCACGGAGAGCGCAGAGGATAGCGGTTTAGCAGCATGTCAATGGTTTAGCTATTCGCTAAAAAGTCGAGCCTCTAATCCGCTTGAAGCCCTGAAACCTGTTTGGTCGGTGTTAATCTGCGTTAATCCGTGACACTAATTTATCTTTTCTCGCTTCACTCCACCGTCACACTCTTCGCCAGATTCCTGGGCTTGTCTATTTCACATCCCCGCTCTTTTGCAGTCCAGTATGCGAGCAGATGAAGCGCAACGGTATTAGCAATTGGCGAGAATATAGCACCTGTTTTAGGCACCCTTATCACCCTATCCACGTATTTCTCCACCTCTTCGTCCCCTTGCTCTGCTATTGCAATCACCGGTGCGCCTCGTGCCTTTATCTCCTTCACGTTTCCCACTGTCTTATCATAAGTACTATCTGGAGTCATTATTGCAATTACCGGTGTGTCCTCTGTAAGTAACGCAAAAGGTCCGTGCTTCAGCTCGCCCGCAGCATAGCCCTCGGCATGTATATACGAAATCTCCTTCAGTTTTAATGCACCTTCTAATGCAATGGGCAGGTTTACGCCACGACCCACGAAGAACGCATTAGCATAATTCGACAGATACCCGGCTTGTTTCTGTATATTCTCGCCTTCTTCGTCAAGCACTACCTGAGCAAGTAGTGGCATCAGCTCCAAATCCGATATCCGTTCCTCAAGCCTATGCTTCGGCATCTTCGCAAGGAACAGTCCCAGCAGATAAAAAATGACGAGTTGTGCTATGAAGCTTTTGGTCGCGGCAACTCCTATCTCCAGTCCTGCACGTATGTAGATCGCATCATCCGCGATTCTCGTTGCCGTGCTGCCCACCACGTTTGTTATCGCCACGGTTTTGCATCCGAACCGCTTCGCCTTCTTCAATGCCATCAACGTATCCGCAGTCTCTCCTGATTGGGTAATCGCCATTACCATCATGTCATCCAGCACGAAATCCGAGTAGTTGAACTCTGATGCAAGCTCTACCTGAACCGGTACTTTTGCCAGATGTTCTATCATGTATTTACCGCACAGAGCGGCATAGTATGATGTGCCACATGCAACCATTAAAATACGCCTGGCATCACATTCAAGCCCCAGGCATATTCCTTCTTCCGATAAGTAACCTCTGAGCGTATCTATAATCGCCTTCGGCTCTTCATGTATCTCTTTTAACATGAAATGTTCATAACCACCCTTCTCCGCATCTTCTGTCGTCCATGGTATTAGTCGCTCATTCCTCTTCACCTCCGAATCGTTATTCTCTATGTAGATTGAATCTTTCTTCACTACTGCGATGTCCCCCTCTTCTAAATAAATTATCCTGTTCGTCTGCTCGAGCACTGCTGGCACGTCAGATGCAATGAAATTCTCACGATCTCCCACTCCTATAATAAGCGGTGAATCCTGTCTCGCTGCTACTAAACCATCAAAACCTTTCGCAGTAACTATTATTGCATACGAACCCATCAATTCTGACAGACACGCCTTCACCGCTTCTTTTAACTGTAACTCAAAACCTTCTAAAGAATCTGTTTTGATCATTTTTTTTTTTGTCAGATGTGCTATCACTTCGGTATCAGTATCTGATTTAAACCGGCAGTTGCTCAATGGTCCTTCTTTTAGTGCCTGGAAATTCTCTATTATTCCGTTATGGACAACGGCAATCTCACCTTCACAATCAAAATGTGGATGCGCATTCCGTCTCGCTGGTACCCCATGCGTTGCCCATCTCGTGTGTCCTACGCCTATGGTGCCGGTGTATTCTGATTCCGCCAGGTTATTCTTCAACTGTGCTATTGATTTCAGGCTCTTATGCACCTGGAATTTGCCATCTGCACTATTATCCTGCACCAAAATGCCACAGGAATCGTAGCCACGGTATTCAATCCGTTGTAGCGAATCCAGGATAATTGGTAGTGCCTCTCGCTCTCCCACGTATCCGATTATGCCACACATCCTTCTCCCACCGCTCTACACCACCAGGCTGCCATCCGGTATTTTACCTCTCAGCTCATTCATTGACTTTATCTCCACATGGTTCCCCAATATCGTTCCCGGATTGGCAATTATACTGCTGCCCAGCTTGCAATACTCGCCTATCATCGTGCCTACGTTTACGCTATGATGCTCGCCTCCGATTTCTATATCTGCTGCATCACTTCGTGCCACGAATCCACCCTCGACACTCGAGCCCGTATCGAATATAGAATTATTAACGGACGAGAACGAACCGATCTTTACCATATCCATCAGTACCGAGTTCCTTATCTCTGTAAATGCGCCTATTCTGACGTCATTTCCTATACTCGTGGAAGGGAATATACATGCATTGGGCCCTATTTCGCAATTCTCTCCTATTATTACAGGCCCCATTATATACGAGTTCGCTCTTATCACCGATTTCCTTCCTAATATTACTTTCCCCGCTATTGTCACGCCTCGTTCAATCTTACCTTCTAACTTTGCCGGCACCCCTTTCAGGACTATATCGTTCAATCGAATGATGTCCCAGGGATAGACGGCATCCAGCCAGACGCCGCGCGTTGCATACGCCTTGACCGGAGTACCGGCATGGATCATGTTTAATAATATAGACGTCAGCTCTTCATCCATAAACTCAAACATATCCTTTCCAAATGCGTATATGCCCGTATTGACCAGATTACTGATTTCCTCCTCCGGCTTCTCTATTATATCCCTAACCAGTCCGTCATCTACCGTTACAACACCATACCTGCTTACATCTTCGTATGCCTTTATCAACACCGCATTCCCTTCCGCATTCAATAGTTCTGAATCTGAGATAGTCGCTGCATCTATTACGTTATCACCGGCCAAAACGAGAAATCGGTCCGCCATCCTGTTCTTCGCATACTTCAGTGCGTCTCCAGTCCCAAGCAGATGTTCCTGAACCACATAGTCTATTTCCACGCCTAAATCGTTACCATTACCAAAATAATCCATTATCTTCTCTTTTTTGTATCCGACAACGAATAATAAATCTCTTATGCCGTTTCTTTCTAACGCTTCCACGACATACTGCAGAATCGGCTTATCCCCTATTCTTATCATTACCTTCGGCTTTGACGCTGTGAACGGTCTCAGCCTTTCACCTTCTCCCGCAGCAAGCACTACCGCATGTTTTAACTGCATTTTAAAATACCCGCGTATAACGTTCTATATGCCCCGAAGCAAAAGCACCAGGACCAATGAGCGTGTTATTTCCTATTATCGCACCCGAATCTATACTTGCATTTATGCCCGTCCTCACGCCATCACCTATTATTGCACCAAATTTCCTCCTGCCTGTGTCCAATCCTTTTGCCATCACATGTGCATTATCGAATCGTAAGTTCGCTATCTTTGTACCAGCGCCGAGATTGCACTGACATCCTACGACAGAATCACCAACATAGCTGAGATGCGGAA
>JAOZPO010000134.1:0-3707 GCA_029932715.1 Halobacteria archaeon
CCCCGGAAGCCATGAGCATCTGCTTGTACAACTGTGGACTCTGATTTAAGAACGCTTCGCGTTCAAAATAGGATATAGGGAATAAAGCAGTGCCGCCTTCTGTCGCTGCACTCACTATCTTCGGCGTATTTAATTCTATAAACCCGCGTTCATCGAGGAAATCTCTTATCGCTTTAAGGACGTGGCTGCGAATAATAAAGATGTGTTTTGTTCTCTCTGTTCTCAGGTCCATGAATCGCGCATCCAATCTCGTATCCAGCTCTGCACCCACTTTGCCCGTGGTATCCAGCGGTAAAACCTGTGATGACTCGCTCAGTACGTCCATTCGCTGCGGTACTATTTCATAGCCGTTCGGCGCCTTATGCTCGCGCTTTACTTCCCCTTCTATCGCTACTACTGATTCACGCGGCACTCGTTTTACACGTTCAAACAGCTCTTTCTCTGTCTTTTTACGGTGTACCGTAACCTGAGTAAAGCCGCTAAAGTCGCGCACGATGAGGAAGAAGACGCCGCCCAGGTCCCTCTTCTCATGCACCCAGCCCGCGATGCTCACCCGGTCTCCCTCATTAGTTGCGGTTATTTCTGTCGCGTATTTTCGGTTTATGGTTGGTGATGACATGTTCCCTGCCTCTTTCTTCTTCAATATAGAAAAACTGTCCAAAAAGCACTTTTGTTCACAGATCAATAGTGCAATGTTTTAACAGTAATTCCCATTTAAATACCCTCATTGCAGCCCTGCCAAAATCATTACCCCAGCAACCGTGCAATCATGCTTCTCTTCCCCTCCTTCTCTTCGCTTGTATTCCTCATATCCTTTATCCGCACTTCCTTCTTCTTCTCCACCGGCTCCATCTCCACTGCTCTACCGCCGTGTTCACTCCTGCGCACGCGAATATCAACCATAATAGGCATTTCTATGCTCGTACTCGAAAGCAGAGCAACACCCTGCGGTATTCTCTTTATCTCCTCCTCAATCTCACTGCTCATAAATTCTAAACCACGACTCAACGCTCTTATGTCGTTTGGATTCGTCACACGCAGTATTATCTGTGTATTACACTGAGAAATAACGTTCTTATCCACCCGTGCCGGTCGCTGCGATATGACCAGCAGCCCGAGCCCGAATTTACGACCTTCCGAAGCGATGGTTCTCAATATATTAGAGCTGACTGCCTTCTCAAATCCCTTCTCCGGACAGAAATTGTGCGCCTCCTCGATAACGAGCATAAACGGTGGTATCTTTCCCATCTTCCTACCTTCAAACACCTCTTTGCAGATACGATAAACGATCAATTGCTGCAATTTCGGGTCTGCACCTTTCATATCTATTATTGACGCTTTATTCACTTCCACAAGCTCTTCTATACGTGTAGGACTGTCGGATAATATACCTGTTTCCCGAGTCCGCTCTAAGAAGTGCACAATTCGCCATTTAGCACTGCTCCTGCTCTCTGATACCTTCTTAATTATCTCTTCTACGGTATAAAACTCCTTTTCCGACTTTATTTCGTTTATGCTCTGGTATAAAATACCTAATTGAGCGTCCGTGAGTGGGAACAGGTCATATAACTCATTCACGCTCAGGTTTATGCCATCTATGCGGAATAGCTTATCGGCTGCGGGATTTATAGAGAAATTGGATGGTGTATAAATAACAACTTTAGAGGCATACCCTTTTGGCGTGATGCCATATTTCTCCATCTGTCTTCGCTCTTCTTCGCTCTTGTTCTCGTATTTCAACGTTAGATATTCGCCATGTGGGTCTATTATGAGCAAAGGGATATTTCTCTCAAGCAGTTCCTCTATCAGCACGCCCGCGGTATACGACTTCCCGCTGCCTGTCTTCGCTAATATACTGCAGTGTTTCTGTATAAGCTCCTCCTTCTTCAGATGTACCTGTATATTGCGTCCTTCTAACATACCTAAGTAGATGCCACCTGATTTCAATCCCAGAGTCTCAATGATGAATGTCTGATCTGCCTTGAACACCTTTGTACCGTGCGTGAATGTGCTCTGTGGCTGCATTAAGAAGCCTCTTTCGTCTTTATAACCTATGATCTCTGCTGTTGCTGTCTTTTCCGTTACGTCCACTATTGACATTACCCGTCCCAAAATCCAGCCATCTAATTCGTTCCAGATTTTTATATACTCATTTCTTCTTAGATCACCCGTTACGGTAAAATCAAATTCGTGCAGTCCCACATCTCCCGAAACTGTACCTGCTAATTTGTACATCGTCTGTTATCCTTTGTATGTGCAATGCAAGAATAAAAGTTTTTGGCTTTGCAGTTACGCTTGCCTATTGTACCTGCATAATAATGGTTAAATCAAAAATAAATAGGTACCCGATTTGAAACCTGTTCATTTTCTCGCCTTCTTTACTCCCTCTCCATAAAAGTAGCGTATGAGCACCATAAGGGTAAGCCCGCATGCGAAGAGGAAAAAGGTGGAAGCTTCGGGTATGGGTGCGCACGGACATGCACTCATATTAAATGGGTAATACGTGACCGTTCCTTTGCTACTATCTTCACCGCTATCGTAAGTGCTGGCATTTATCTTCTCGCTCGTCATATTAGGTCCCCAGTAGTTGTAGTTTGCATTTATGTCTTCGGATAGCCCGTTATAGAACTGCCACTGGTAGCTACCGTTCGTCTCGATAAAAAGACCGTTTGTCACAATGTTGTTGTATTTGAAAGTGTTTCCCGTGCTGCTGCCGCCTACGTGGAAGCCGTGATCGTCACTGTTCTGAACCCAGTTGCAGGAAACGTTATTGTTTGAACCGTCTTCCAGTTGAATGCCGTGCTGGTGGTTCTCAAGCACCGTGTTTTTCCTGACCGTATTGTTGTTTGAATGACCAAGAATAATACCGTCCTTTGTGTTGTTGTTCGCGGTGTTATTCAAGAGCGTGTTGTTATTTGAAGAATCCAGGTAGATGCCGTCATCTTTGTTGTTTGAGATGGTGCATCCCGTGATGTTATTCCAGTCTGCATGTGCAAAGAGATACAGACCCTGCTGAGAGTTATTGCACATGTAACAGTTTGTGACGTTGTTATGGGATGCCGCGTTCGTTCTGATACCGTAGTATGCAATGCTATCATTGAAACTGTTGCCAGAAATCGTATTATGGCTTGCATTTGTCTTTAGGTATATGCCGGACCTGTAGCAGTTAGCAACCGTGCAGTTAGAAATCATATTGTGATGGCTATCGTCTTGGAGATAGATGCCTCGCCCGTGCGTTTCTGCCGAGTTCAGAACCGTGCAGTTATCGATGGTGTTAATAACAAGCGTTATGTCCTGATGCTGAACGGGTTTGTAACTCAATCCCCGCCTCTGAACAGCCGGTGATAATGCTGTTTGTCAATGAACAGTTGTCCGAACCATAGAAGTCCACTCCTGATGCGCCGCCATTTACTCTAATGACATCGGTATAACAATTCTGGCTATCGTAAAGTCGTATGCCGGAATCGCCAGATGGCACGGTGAGATTAATACGGCTTATGTTAGTTCCGCTCTCACGAACATCAAACACGTGGGCTGTCGTGCCGGTGATATTAACGACACTAACGTTTTCACCGATGATTGTCAGATTCGCTGGCCCATCCACCTGGATACTCTCGCTGTAATTACCGCCATATATGAAAATGCTGTCACGGCGTTGGTTTCAGCGGCTTTTATTGGATCGGTAGCACTGTTAAACGATCCTCCTG
>JAOZPO010000134.1:3717-4007 GCA_029932715.1 Halobacteria archaeon
AAATCGTGGTCTGCGTGTAATAGTCATTCGTAATATCATAAGTGTCTATTAAGTCAAGTACCGTGCCTTTCGTGCTGTTAGAGTAGATGTACGCCGTTGCACTGCTGTCATTCACCGCAACATACGCAAGTGTCGAGTTTAGATCGCCCCACCAGCGCATATTCCCCACATCAACTTGCGTGACGTTCAGCATACTATCATTCATCGAATACCAATGCGTGTGACCGCAGAAATACGCTTCAACAGAGTTGTTATCGAACACAGACCACAGAGCGTTCCTATCGCTCGGA
>JAOZPO010000014.1 GCA_029932715.1 Halobacteria archaeon
CGCAGCCTGTAATAAAAATAGGTGAAACGGTGGCTGGGAAGAGGGTGGAGGTTTATGACGGTAAAAGGGAACTGATGAATCTTTCGGTGGATGAATTAAGAACTGCGTGGCGTGGGATGGTATTGTGAATTAAAGAAGCAAACAAAGGTTTATTTTAGAATGTTTACTATACATTATCTATTGTGAATAATGAATGTATAATGAAGGGGCATAAGAAATGAAAATAAGCAGTCCAATGGAGATATGGAAATATCTACCGGGTACGAATTGTGGCAAATGTGGTGAGAAAACGTGCTTAGCTTTTGCTTCGCTGCTGAAAGAGAGGAAGAAGAAATTAGAGGACTGTCCACCTCTTTTTGAGCCGGAATACGCAGATAAAGGTAAGAACTTAGCAGAACTGTTGGCGCCTGAAGTAAGAGAAGTGGAGATAGGAGTAGGTGCGAGAGCGATGAAGATAGGAGGAGAGGACGTCATGTACCGCCATGAACTGACTTTCTTTAACCGAACAGCGCTTACTTATGACGTTTGGGATACAATGAATAGCGAAGATTTGAGAGAACGGATAGAAAGAATAACGAAGTGGCAGAAGTTCTATGTTGGTACTTTTTTAAATGTAGATGCTATTGCTGTTCGTTCTGTATCAGACGATGCAAGAACGTTTGCAGAATGTGTAAAGGCCATTTCCGCACAGACGGATTTCCCTCTCGTGCTCTGTTCATTCAATGCTAATGTAATAGAAGAGGGCTTAAAAGAAGTTTCAGATAGAAACCCGTTGATATACGCAGCCAACGAGAATAACTGGAAAGACTTTCTGGATATTGCAAAGAGGTACGAGGTCCCGGTTACGTTGTTTTCGCCCGACCTTGATATGCTAAACCGCCTTGCTTTGACTTTCTCCTCCGCTGGCGTGGAAGACCTCGTGCTGGACCCGGGGACGTATCCAACAGGTAAGGGGCTTGAAGAGACTTTCTCACGGTTTGTAAGAATAAGACGTGCGGGGATAGAGGAAGGGAATAAAGGAATTGCATATCCTTTGATGTCCGTACCTTTGACCGCATGGATAGACGGTGATGGCGACAAAGCTGAAGATGCCTTGAGTTCTTCTTACTGGGAAGGGATTATCGCAGACTTGTTCATCATAAAATACGCAGATATAATGATTTTACACTCGATAGAGCCGCATTTGTTGATACCTGAGCGTACTCTTGTCGCAAATCTATATACAGACCCACGACGTCCGGTAAGCGTAGAGCCAGGCTTGAGGGAAATAGGGAATCCAACGGCTGATGAATCCCCTCTTTTCGTCACTACCAATTTCGCCTTGACTTATTACACGGTAGAGAGCGACCTCAATTCCAATAAAATTGATTCCTATTTGATGGTTGTGGATACAGAGGGGATAGGAGTGGAATCAGCAGTTGCAGGTGGGCAGCTCAATGCCGAGTCCTTTAAAGATACTCTGGAATCATTTGATGTAGAAAGCAAGGTAAAACACAAGACAATGGTAATTCCGGGACTTGCTGCGAGGCTTTCAGGGGAGACAGAAGATGTCACGGGATGGACAGTGTTTGTAGGTCCAAGAGACAGTGGTCGGATTCCCGGCTGGATGGAGAGCAATTGGCCACCGAAAAACGCTCATTGACAGTAGCAAAGAAATAATATGCCGTTTCCTTGATAAAAAAAATGAAAGAAAGTTTGATTAATGGGGCAGCCCAGATTTGAACTGGGGTCCATGGCTCCCAAAGCCACGAGGATAACCTGGCTACCCTACTGCCCCTTTGCAAAAATAATAGTTGTGTTAGGTATTTATTATTTGGGCTTTTCTCTAACATTCACCCTTACCTTTTTCTTAAGTACAGGAACCAACCGCTTTATCTCTATTTCTTCACCTTTGTCTATCTTATATTCGTTAATAGGCATGTTTGGGAGCTGCCCATTTACTTCATACACATAAAAACCCTCTTCACTGTCTAAGGTAACAATATACTCCCGGTCTGCTACTCGCTTTACCCCTACACCTGCAACCTCCTTCAATGCACACAGCAAGCTTGCTCCTTTCTCTACTTCTATCTCATACTCCTCGCTAAACGTCTCCATTGCTTCATACAGCTTCTCTCTATTCACCTTCAACACATGTGTCTTACCAAATATCTCTTTCTCCACCACACCTACATTCTCTAATGTTTTTACGTGTTTCGCTGCAACAGGTACCGAAATGTCCAACGCTTTCGCCAGACCGGATACGTGATATTCACGATGCAGTAAAAGCTTTATCATCTCCATCCGGGTCTTACTACCCAACGCTTTAAATATATCCCCTTTCATCTCCGCTGCCATCCGATTACTTATTATTACCTATTTAGATTGTAGTTATTATTAATTAAGCATCTATGAAAAGCGCAAAAAATCAACGATCAAGAAGTTTGTATCTTAATACGGTACAGCTCCGCACCCAAGCGCTTTATATAACTTCTACCTTTTGCCCCTTCTTCCAGGTTATCGAGCCACGCTCCTGGAATTGCTGCTTCGCCGTAATAAGCACCGCTTATCGCGCCTGTCATTGCCCCTATGGTATCGGTATCGCCCCCCAAACGTATCGCATACATGACAGCATCCTTAAAAGAGTTAGCATGGATAAACGAGTAAATAGCAGTGGGCACGGAATCAAATGCCGCTTCTCCTGTACCCAGTTCTGTGATTAACTCCGCTTTAGCCGTCTGTTTACCCAAAAGCTGCTCCAGCTTACTTAGCTTCTCTTTGTAGACGTCATTAGTTGTACCGATAGTGCAATATTCCTTTGCTAAAGCTATGTTTTTAAAAGAAACGTCTTTAACAAATCCTTTCAGACGTGACGGCATATCCGCTTTATGGCCATGCAGCGCAAGAGCGATGGAATACGCTTGTAGCGCTGCCCCTTCTTTACCGAGCACATGAGAATGCGTGATGTGGCTTGATTTGTAAGCTATTTCCCTCAGCAGTTCTGCATTATCACAATAAAATATGCCCACAGGGGCAATTCGCATCGCAGCACCGTTTCCATAAGAGCCTTCACCACCAAATATCTGCTTTGATGCCTCTCTCCAACTCTCTCCCGCGTGTATCCTTCCTAACACCTCTTTAGACCCGGGACCATATCTCCGCGTCGCATCGTAATTCAGGATAAATCTCAGCGCCATATCCGCTCCATTGAAGCCCCTGTTCGCGATTAGCGATTCTGCAACCCCTATCATCATCTCCGTATCGTCCGTGTAGCGCCCCGCTTTCATCTCCCCCTCACCATATACCGCCTTCACCTTCTCCATGCTATATCCCTCTACGGGTGCACCTAAGGCGTCCCCTATCGCGCTACCTAACAATGCACCCGTGAATTTGGCTTTCAGATCCGTGTTCATGTATAGCTATACAACAAATGAATTTATGTGCTCATCTCCCTCTTTTCTCTCCTGTAAGTTCTTGAAATTATGTTGTCATACACCATCCACGGTTGTAATAGTACCGGCATCTATATATAACAGTTAAGATATATGTTGCTTCAGGTGATTATGATGAAGGGCATCCTCGCGATATCGCTAACAGGAGGGAAGGAAGGAGAGCTATGGCAGTTAGTGAGTAAGAGATTGCTATCTCCTTTTGTAGTTTCATAGCGCGTGGGTGCGTATTTTTGGAGGGGATTAATAATAATGACAGCAGGAACGAAGAGTTGTCCGGAATGCGGATCGAAGAATGTGGTATCAGATTCCAAGCATGCGGAACTTTACTGTGCCGATTGTGGTATAGTAATAGACGAGAATATCGTAGATATGGGACCCGAATGGCGTGCATTTGATGCAGAACAAGCATCTAAGAGGATAAGAACGGGTCCAGGCATGAGTTATCGGATACATGACAAAGGCTTGAGCACGCCCTCGCCCTCTCTGCCACCGGGAATAAAGCGAGTTCGATGGGTGAACATGGATAGCAATGAGAAGACGCTTGCATTTGCACTCGTTGAGATAGATAGAATGGCTTGTGCACTGAAACTGCCGGCTAATATCAGGGAGGCTACTTCTGTGTTATACCGGAGGGCAGCGAAGGATAAGCTGATAAAAGGGCGAAGTATAGAAGAGTTAGTTTCTGCAATGCTGTACATAGTTTGCAGGCAATATGGAGTTCCAAGAACGCTGAAGGAGATTGCAAAAATCTCAAGAAGTCCGTTAAAGAAGATAAGGAGAGCATATATATTCCTGTTACGGAAAATAGGGATAAAGCTCGCACCGGCTGACCCCGCGCTGTTTATACCTCGATTCTGCTCCGAGCTCGGATTGAGCCCCGTGACACGAGAGCGAGCAATTGAGATACTGAGTGAGGATAAAGGGATAGAAGCAACCCGGGGATGGGGGCCGATAGGAACGGCGGCGGCGGCAATATACATCGCGGCAATTGTAGGCGGTGAGTATCGAACAGAGAGGGAAATAGCAAAGATTATGGGTACCACTGAGATTACAATCAGGAATCGGTACAAAGATTTGGAGAAGAGATTAGCGATAAAAGTAGACGCAGTTCCCGCATATCCCCCTCATCAGGACAAGGGGGATGTTTTTGTGATGGACACATTCTAAATTTTCAATTGCTTTATTTAATCCACGATTTATTATAGTAATTGTGCGGGCTAGCCTGGAGGGTTCGACGTCCTTTGTCACTCGAAATCGCCGATATGCGAGAGGCGAAGCTTGAGTAAGGCACTGTAGCTGTTAGTTTCAGCTTGGAGTCCAACGAAGAAGCATCGTCCTGCGGGGTTGACGGTAGTATGGTGCCAAGCCGGAGGGTTTGTTGCCATGCCTTTGCTATGGATACCGGTTTAGGCCCGGAAGGGAGCAGACTTACCGTAGACGGTTGGCGCTCGTAGGGTAGCGATGTGGAGGAAGACTTTGAGGGCCTGACTGACGGTGAAAGTGTCGAACGAGAGCGCGCCCGCACAAATCTTTTTTTTAACTGCTTTACCAAACATATCTTCTATCAACATTGTGAACGGTAGAGGATATGGACAAAGAGGTAGTATTCGGTAGTATTGGGGCAATCCTGAAGTATTTAGGTATTTTAATGGTAGTTCCCCTTTGCGCGGGGCTCTGGTATGGCAAGGAGATATTATCGCTATTTATTATTAAGACATGGATAGTCCCACTTGTAATTACCATTGCTTTCGGATTGTTTTTCGAGTGGATAGGGACAAAAGGGGTGATATTGAGGCGTGAGGGTTTCGCAATTGTCGCTCTGGGCTGGCTATCAGTAGCCATCTTCGGCTCGCTGCCGTTCATATTCTCCGCTACTCTCAGTCCTGTTGATGCCTTCTTCGAGTCTATGTCAGGGTTCACGACCACGGGCTCCACAGTAATGCAGGATTTAGAGCATGTTGACCGGAGCATATTACTGTGGCGGAGTTTAACGCAATGGATTGGTGGTATGGGTGTTATTTTGCTCTTTATTGCTATCTTACCTACTTTTGGCATTTCCGGCAGTCAGTTATTTGATCGTGAGTTCCCGGGACCAAGCCCGGAGCGGATACGACCGCGAGTCCAGAGGACGGCGAGAATGCTCTGGTCCATTTACCTTGTATTGACAGGAGCGGAAGTTATTGCACTTCTCTATGCAGCGAAACTACCATTGTATGATTCTGTGTGCACTGCTTTTACTACTATGCCCACCGGTGGCTTCTCACCACATGCAGAAAATATCGCAGGGTACATGAACCCAGTAGCAGAGTTGATCATAGCGGTGTTCATGTTTCTCGCGGGCATGAATTTCATTCTGCACTACTCTCTGATTCGAGACCCCAGGCGAGTAATAGCAAACAAGGAATTTCAGGTCTACTGCACATTTACCCTGATAGCTATTCTTGTGATAGCGGGGGATTTATACATACATCATTTCGGTTCTTTACTGATAGCATTTCGTTACGGTGGATTCCAGGCGGTTTCTATCATGACCACCACAGGATTCACAACCGCTAATTTTGACACCTGGAGCCATTTATCAAAGACAGTTCTATTTGCACTGATGTTCATTGGCGGATGCGGTGGTTCAACAGGAGGCAGTATAAAAGTCATCCGGGTATACGTTCTGCTAAAGTATAGCGTGCAAAGGATTCGTCAAATCTTATATCCACATGCTATATTTGTGTTGAAGACGGGCAAGAAGCCGATATCCGATGATATTTTGCAAGGTATTATCGCTTTCTTTATCGCTTATATCCTGATATTTGTACTGTGCTCCATTTTTATGACTGCAATGGGGTTAGATATAATCAGTGCAGCTTCATCAGTCGCGGCAACACTTGGTAACGTTGGACCCGGCTTGGGACTTGTATCTCTCGATTACGCAGGGATTCCGGTTGTGGGAAAGCTAATGCTATCTTTTTGTATGTGGGCCGGGAGGTTAGAGCTATTTACGGTTCTGGTGCTGCTAACACCTGCGTTCTGGCGGGCGTAAGCTGCTCATTTACGCTGTGTGCTCTAAACGGGAGCAAATTCCAAAATGGCAAACAGAGCAAATGCCCCTGATGCTAACAGCAACGCATGCTTCAAGCCTGCGATAATCTTACCGGATCCTAACTTACCAGCCATAAAACCCGAGCAAATACCCTGTATTATGCCGCAGTGGAATAGAATCATCTTCATCCTCTCTGAATCCACTTTCACCATCACGGCACCCGACACTCCTGCTCCTGTTACTTCTTCGGCTGCTTCTGACATCATGGGTATAAACGTGTTGTAGAGTACCAGTAGTATAAGCATGAATACCCCGAAGGTGATGTAGCAGATGGCTATATAAGGCATCATATCAGCAGCTCTCTTCTTCTCCAGCGCTTTCAACTCGTTAACGTCATCCGCAGTAATTTTCAGGATGTTACCCACATCACCGCCCACTCTGTATCCTTCTATTATCATTTCTATGGAACGATTTATCATTCGTGTGGGGTAGCGCTTCGCAAACATCCTCAGCGAATCCTCAAACGGGACACCCCATGTGAGTTGATAAGTAACAGTCTTCAAGCCGTCTGTAAGTATCCCGTAATCGCCTTCCGAAATGAGCCGGAAGGAGTCTACTAATGTTAGACCCGCCCGCTTTGCCTGCGCGAGGTTACTAAGTAAGGTGGGGAACTCGTTATCCGCCTTCTTTACCCGCTTCTCTTCTGCATACATGTAATATGCCGGCGGTGTGAATGCCGCGATACCAGCTAAAATGTACGCATCGTACGGTGCTACAAAGCCAGTCCAGCCTTCATGGGACTTGCTGTAAAAATAAATTAATAGCATGAGTCCTATACCGATAGCGCCTGATATGTAACCCAATCGAATAGGGTTCTTCCTGATGACGCCCAGAGGGTCATGGAAGAATGTTACTATCATCTTCTCCTTCTTCTTCTTTTCCATCGCATCCAGAAGATTATCCTTCTCCTCCATTTCGCGCTCTCCCTTTTACTACTATTAATCCTCACAGACCATCCCGATAAGGAGTATAAACATACCGGTACCGAGTGGAATGACAAAATATACAATAACCGCGAGCACTTCTAAAGAAGCACTACCGAGGTAACACATAATCGAGAGTACCACCACGAGCAGTAGCGGTGCAACAACTATTCCTATAACATAAACCTCTGCAAACAAACCCAGAGTCTCTATAAGGGATTCATACGCTGCCCTTCTTTGTCCTAAGTATTCCCTCGCCGCACTGACGAAATAGTCGCCCATCTCACCACCGGAAAGGGCTGTTGTTATTGCACCCTGCAGAAAAGTACGCATATTCGCAGATGGTGTTAACGCCGCGAGTTTTTTCAGTGCGCTCATGAAATCAAACCCGAGCACTTCCACGTCTCTCACCAGCAGCATCACCTCTCTGCTCATTTCCTCATACGTCTCCTCTGCTTCTGATAGCTTCTTGAATATCACATAGGGAATAACACCAACGGATGCCATTGCTGATACATAACCGATAGCATAAGGCAGCGACTTGTCTATTTTACCACCTCGTTCCCATGCCAGTATCTTCGGATATAAATAATAGGAAAAGAAAGTAACGACAGAGGAAACTAAGATACCAGCGATTATGAAAACAGCATCTATCCACCCAAAAGGTCCAAGATCGAGGACAGGGGATAGGATAAGCCTGAGTATTATATACATAGCAACAACGCAAGACGTGGCGATGATAGCGTACAAAGCAGCTTTTGATAGCCATTTCTCCATAGTGGTGTATAACCGCGCTTTTATTAGCTCCTCGCTTAGGGAAGCGAATTTCGCTTTATGGTGCATGAAATAGTTGCCGAACATTCTGAATGCCAATCCCTCTATGCTTATATTTCCGGTCGCCATCTATTTATTGCCTCTATGACCATATACGCTTCTCCGTTGCCTCCGGGTCTACTCTATAATCACGCAGCATATCATTAAGTGCATGGAAGTCGGTCATACCCCGCTTCTGCATACCAGCCAGAATCCTTCGCCTGCGTGTAAACTCCGCTCCTAATTCCTCTTCGCTCATATTTAGCTTATCCATAATCTTAACGAAGATTGCGGATTCACCCGTGAATTCAAATTCATCCGGTGGTCTCCACCTGAATAGGTCATTCGTCTTCAGTGTTTCGTTCTCAAAATCCACGCCTAAGACTTCTACTATCTTCGTGCATCTCCTGGTTCCTTTCTCCCCCACCTTCACCATCTTCTGGAGCGGTATTATGTTCAAGCTATCAAGTAGCATCAGAGGTACGTTAATAGGCTGTTTCGTCAACCTTTTTACCACGGTATCCGCAGAGTCCGCGTGAACCGTTGACATCGTGATGTGCCCTGTCGCCATAGCCTGGAAGAGCGTATGTGCTTCTTTACCGCGTACTTCACCCACCAGCACATATTCCGGCCTTTGTCTGAGCGCAGACCTTAGCAAGTCGAACATTTCTACGCCCTTACCCCCTTCTTCCACCTCTCTCGTCACAGATGGAATCCAGTTCTCATGGATTAAATTTATCTCGCGCGTATCTTCTATGGTTACTACTTTACTCTCTGGTGGTATGAACATGGCAACAGCGTTTAGAACGGTCGTCTTTCCCGATGCCGTGCCACCAGCGATAAGGATATTGGCGCCATTATCTACTGCCATCCAGAGATAAGCAATCATTTCCAGCGAGAACGTCCCGTAGTTCACAAGGTCTATAACAGTAATAGGCACCTCTTTGAATTTCCTTATTGTAAATGTAGACCCTTTTGTTGTTACTTCCGAGCCAATGCTCAATTGTAATCTATCCTGGTTGGGTAGAGCAGCGTCCAGCAGAGGCTTAGCCAAGGAGATATGTCTGCCTGACCGCTGCGCCATCTTGTAAACAAGCGAATCTAATTCCTCCTGTTCAAACTTGATATTCGTTTCTATCGAGTGGTATTTACGATGATAAATGAATATAGGAATCCCGGGTCCATCAGCGGAGATGTCCTCTGCCATTTTATCGTGCATGATAGCGTCCAGCTTACCAAAGCCGAGGAAATCTCGCTTTATGTAATACAATATCTTATCCCGACTCTCCTGATTAATATTCTGACCCAGGGCGTAAGTATCAATAATTGCATTCATTTTCCCCTTCAGGAGCGTCTCGATGTCATCCACATCAGAATAACTCACATCTATCGTACTATACAACTGTGCCTTCACCTCTTTTAGCAGTTCCTGCTCGCCTTCCGTGAGTTTTGTCTCAGAAAGTTTGTATATAGGTGGTATGGTCGCGGTTATCGTAACGTACGCATAAGGTTCATTGACTGGATACCGCTCTATGTATTCTTCTTCCGGCTCTTGCTCGGTAGAGATGGTAGAGACTTCAGTCTCAGCACCAGCGCTACTTGTTCCCATGTCAGCAAGATTGTCTGAGGTCATAGCACCACTGGCGCCAGTATTAGCAGGAGCCTGAGGTTTATGTCTCTGCGTGGCCGCAGTATTATTCAATTCCGCCTCTATGCGGCTCTTATCGGCACGTATACGTTCTAAAGTAGCAATAGCCACGTTTTGTCCCTCCTGTGCACGTGCTATTAGCGTTTCATCATTCTTTCTCCTCGCACGTTCGGTGATCGCCTTCTTCTTCTGCACGAGTTTCTCTTGCATCTTCTCCACTTTTTCTAATCTCTTCAATTCGCTCCTTGCCGCTTTCATGCTATCGTTAGCCGCTTTTGCTATTCTCTCACCAGTGCGCACTTCTTTCTTATTTGCACCAAGCTTCATACCCGCCTATTCACCCACTATATATACCCCCAAGCAATCTCGCAGCAACTACCATGATATAAAATCCCGCAAACAATACTACTATGACACCGGTAGCGGCACCAATGACCGGGCTAATTAAAGAAAGAGCAGCCACAAGGAGACCAAGAGCTACTATTGCACCACATAAAATGAGATAGGCAATAAGATAGTGTGAGAAATTAAGCTTTAATTCCCCGAATAAGTTGCCAAAAGCGAATGCCGAGCCTATATTACCAATATCTGCATATCGCAGTATTCCTATCAAGCATAAGAACCCCAAAAAGAACGATGCGACTACTGATACTATGATGCCAGCCAAAGCGCCGGATATTAACACATCACCAATAGAGGCACCAGCCATCATAGCGGGTATAAATGCCATGATTGTGCTTCCGAGCACAATGAAAATAATTATTCCAAGTATAAGTTGATAAACGAGGCTTATAACAAAAGCACCAGCACCTTTCCTTAATAGATAGCCCCAATCGGTCCATGCGGGCATTTCATCACTTCCTTCTATCGTGTCTGCCATCACGCGAACGATGTAGCCATAAATAAATAAAGCGGGCACGATGAGAACACCCAGTAGAGAAAACACAGCACCAATCAAGATATTAACTGGCCTCTGCAGGGGGTATCGGAAAGCCTCGCCGAGATCACCTGGAACGCCACCCGGCATTGCTTCTTCGCCATAGCCTTTGAGCAACATTCTCTCTCTTAGTTTGTATGCAATGAGCGCACCAGCCACCGCCACGGCAGCTATAATGATCACGATGATGTATAGTGGCAAACCCCCTTCTTCCTCGGGCAGAGGCGGTAAAGTAGTGCTCGGTGTTGCAGGTGCTGCGGGTGTGGGCGTAGGTGTAGGTACAGGTGTGGGACCTGGAGATGGACCCGGTGTCGGCTCGGGGTGCTCGAGCGTTACCGTGGACGCATAGACCTTATTTCTCTGAAATTCGCCCTCTATTATCACGCCGTCATTTATATTCAAGTCTGCCAGCTCTTCTCTATATAACGCATCTATCGTACCCGTGCCATCGTCAACCTTCAGCTCCGTCTTACCGACTGTGAGGTCTATTTGTGTTACATTGGCTTTTATACGCACGGGAGTCTGGAAATAAAACCTGGGGTTATCCAATAGTTCTTTTATTGATATATCGCGATAGCCATGCTCCATGTACGAATACACGCGATCGGCATAGATAATGCCTTTAGTTCCTTCTGTACCATCGCCACCGGCATATATTCCGGTTACTACTACTTTCTTACCTACCGGGAAAGGCTCTTTTAAAAATAAAGGGTCAACGCTGACCAGTATCTTGCCTGTCTTATCATCCAGCAATAGAATTCCCGCATCCTCACCGGACTCATATGTTCGTATTTTGCCCTGCTGTATAAATACGAGAAGGATTTTTCTATATGCTTCGCCGGGCTCGTACGTTTGAACATTAGGGGTCTCGATGTTATTGGAAATCCCGATGATAGTACCACAGACCGTTACCTGCGTTCCAACAAGTGAACCGTCAATTGCGGCAAGAGATGTTATATCCCCATTTACCGCGGGTACAATCAGGATTAGCATAACCGAAAGTGCAATTACAAGTCTCCGCAGAAGAACAAAGTACGATTTCATCTCTCTGTCGCTCTTCCCTCTATGTATCATTATTATAGGATGTAATGACATATAGAAGTAACACATAAATATAACTTGTCTTTCACCATAAGATATATATGGATATAGTAACATATATCCTGGTGTGGTATAGATGAAGAAGAAGGAAAATCTGTTGGTTGTGTCTGGGTTTGTTCTGGTTTTGTTACTTGCCTTCATTGCTACTGCGAGTGCGGGCGTTGGTCCTAAAGATGGGAGAGATATTGGTGACAATGGGACGGCAATCATTGGTGAGACGAATCTGAGATTTGATGGTATATCCCATGGTACATTAGAGAGCACATGGGAGGGTAGTAATATAATTATACCCTTTAGCACACCATTTGATACTACTTCAGAATACGTAAAGGAGAAACTGGTGGAAGGTAGATATAAAGTTGTAGGGGCAGAGAAAACTATACACGTTTATTTCATCTCACCTGATTTATATGTTACAACAAAAGTAAAAGCTGAAGATTTTTCATGGGTCATAAAGGGCGATAATATAACTTTTGAACCTGATACAAATCTACATTTGATTAAAGGACCACAGCCAAATAATATTACGTATAAACTTGAGAACCCGCGTGGTGGCCAGTTGTATAAAGTTGGAAATGTATGGCTTATCAATATTAGCGTTAGTACTGATGGAGGTATACAGATAAACACTACGGATCTTGAGGAACTTGGGAAATACACGCTCAGCATTGAAACGGATCCGGGCACAAATAATGGACTTGATGCAGAAGGACCCTCGATAGAGTTTACAGTAAAAGACAAATGTGATATTATAATTGAGGCAAATCCAGAAGTGCAAACAATAAATAAAGGCGTAGTATTCACAGTCACTACCTATCTTCTTACAAATATTACCCTAAACGTAACTTCAGGTATTTCTTCCAATGTATGGTTCCAGGATGACATAGGCGATGTGAAGGTAGGAGGATACAGTGCTTCTGGAGAGTCGGATGAAGAAGGTATCTTCAAAGCGGAGGCATCTTTCGCAGAGTCAGGGCTCTATACCATCAAGGCAACTGAACTTAATACTGGGAGTTATGATAAGATAAGCGTAACAATAAAGGAATTCGAAGCGAAATTTAGCTCACCGGCTGAAAAGTGGTATTATATAGGTAAGGACAACATTACGATTAAGGGAGGTTCAGGGGGTGTAGGGGATAATATAACAATCAAAATTGATGATGCTGCGTTTAAGAGAGATGCTGATGTTGATAGCTTTGAGTATGATTGGCCAGAGGAGTACAAAACGCTAGGTATGCATACGATTAAGATGTGGGTCTTGCCACTTTCCAATCCAGAACGAGACCCTGCTGATGATTCTGTAACCATAATACTACTGCGTGGTGGATTGACAGCAGAGGTAAGTGCGGACTATGTTGCGCGGGGTGATGAATTCTCAATCGAAGGAACCGCCCCAGGGAGAAACCAGGTGGATGTTTTAACAATGGCACCAAAAGGCGGTGGTGGAAAAGGACTTGATGCGGATGATGTCTCAACAGAGACCAGGGGTGATTTAAATGCACCTGGCATTACGCACTTCACTTGTAGCGTGGATAACGATAAATACAAAAAAGAGAAAGTAAAGATAAGTAAGGACGTAGACACGGGCACGTATCAAATAATAGTGCTAAACTATGGATTAGATAAAGTCTGGGGCACAAAAACAGGCACTAATAATCTGTTAGAGGCGATGACCAGTGGTTATAGGATCGACCTGGCAACAAAGACGCCGGAAGAGATACTTGCAATATTAGTAGATAAAACGGTTGGTCAACCGGGAAGTGACGACCTTATGGGTATAACGAAGATAAAAGTAGAGAATGGCTTTGTACAACTTGATGACATAGAGGACGTACCGCTTGGCTCGGAACTCAAGGTCACCGGAGTCACAAATAGAGAAACGGGAACGCCAGTAGTAATAACAGCAGAGGGGCCTACGAAATTAAAACCACAAATAGTAACAGTAGCAGCAGACGATAAGAAGGAGTACAACAAATTTGAGGCTTCGTTCGGCACAGTAGCCGCAAGGATAGGTAAGTACACGGTAACTGCAGTGGATAACGATGAGCACCGTGATACAACAACAGTAAACTTAATTCTTGCTGAAGAGCCGGTAATAAATAAAAGTCTTCCGTCACCAGTGCCAACAATAGAAGAAGAGCCCACGAATGAGAGTATTAACGAGACAGCAGCGAATGTAACGCTGCTTTCAGAAGCGATGAAACAGCCAGCCATCAAGCTAACATTTGCAGGCTTTGTGCTGATCTTAGCCCTTGTCGCAGTATGGTTTATCGTGAGCACAAGAGAGAAGCCATCAGCTCTGATACCACAGCATAAGGTAGAGAGAAGAGTTGAGCGCAAAAAGCTGCACACTCTACCACGAGGAGCACAAAATAGGCGTGGGAAACGTTGACTACGAGGTCACGGCAGTCGTGGAATATCAGCGCTTCTTTCCAATTGTAATAATATGCGTCAGGGTTGGCGCTTTTATAGTCATTACGAGAATAAATTGCAAAACGTGATGTTGAAAATCCCAAGCATCAAATAACAAATAAATCACAAATCCTAATTTCAAAACAAACCTTTTCTTAAAAGCGTTTTTTTAAATTGTATATAAAGTATAACTTCTACATATTTAAGACGCAGATTTACACAGATTTGATTTCTTCTGCGTTAATCAGCGTTAATCTGTGTCAATAATTAATTTTATTTTGATATTACGGTTTCTTGTTAGGCTTTGGGGACAAAGAAGGTCTGCAACGGCTTGCCGGATGGTGGCGTTTTGGAAGAGGCTACGTTTTTTATACGATGTTTCTGTCATAATTTTCTTACATATGTAACTTTTTCCTTACATGTGTAAGTTTCAACTC
>JAOZPO010000135.1 GCA_029932715.1 Halobacteria archaeon
CGGATATGTCGCCTGGGATGATTTTTATTACTGGACTATTGGATTGCAAAAGGATATTGCTACAATAAAAGAGAGAACTAACATAATCCTATGTGTTTTAATTCCTGTGATTGCATATCTTATCTCTAAAGCTATTATTTAAAGGCGCCAGGAATTGCTACCTAATTCTTGCGAGAGAGATATACATTGTTCAACCATTCTTCCGTGCTTTCTGATAGTTTCGGATTGAATTCTTTTAGAACATCCATTATTTTCTCTAATGGATACGGTTCATCTGCGTATCGTTCCTTTCGGCTGCTATTTGTACTGCACCCGCACAGTCAGTCGGGTCCTATCAAGGGCAATAAATACATGCACGGCATCGAACCCTGATTTGTAAATAATATCCGCCGCCTGGAAATTAGTATTAGGAATATCGCCCAATTTCTGGTCTAACCATACAACAGGCTCTACATCCGTCTCTGCTTTGTATATCGCTCTGATGTCCTGAGCGAAATTTAACCGTTTCGCAATCAAAAAGGTTAATAGCGACTGGAAATTCAGCTTGTACCCGGATACGTGCTCTGCCGTGTATTCCACGATTAGTTCCAGTTCTTTTACTATCTCTTCTGCATCATCTAAACGCTTTTCCGCAACGTTATGATCGAGATTAACGAAAATAGGTGACCCGGTCACATTGTAAGAACTTTTCGCCGGTTATGTCTCCTGTATTTTCCATGATAGGCGTCAATGTACTGCTTAAATGCTTCCTGGCTGCGTGTATTAGCTCGTTTACGTACTTGCTCTCTCGCCCCGATTGTTGCAATATTCTAAAGTGCGTCATTACTATCCGTTATTAATATATGGTTCGTATTTGTTTGTATAGGTACGATGAAGATGCATGATACAGGTACCGGCTTCTGGCTGAAGGAACTAATATTAGAAAATTTCATGTCATACGAATATGCAAGGATTCCACTAAAGCCGGGGCTGAATCTAATTTCGGGTCCGAATGGCGCGGGTAAATCATCTATTTTACTCGCTATTTCCGTTGCCCTGGGTCAGATATATACGGAACGGAGCAAGCGGTTGAAGGATTTGATAAGACGCGGTAGCAAAATAGCGCGTATAACTCTTGTATTTGATAACGAATCAAAAGAAGGGCGGAGACCCATCAGTGTATCCGAGTCCGATACGTTCCTGTTATCGCGGTATATGAGGAACGATGGGAACTACTGGTGGGAAGCGGATTATAAGCGGGTAAGCCACGATGAAGTTACCAGGTTGTTTCAAGGCTTTGGACTCGATCCAGATAACATGCTTATAATAATGCATCAAAACACGATGGAACGGTTCAGCATGACGACCTCACAGGAGAAGCTAAAGCTTTTAGAAGAGGCAGTTGGGTTCAGTTCCTATCGTGAAAAGGTAATAGAGGCGAAGACCCGGCTCGAATCTATCATAAGTGAGGATGAGTCTATTTCTGAATTGCTGGGTAAAGCGGAGGAGAGTCTTGGTTACTGGAAAGAGATGCATGAGAAATATCTGCTACGCGAAGAGTTAGAGGCTAAGAGACGGTGGTTGAAAAGAGAGGCGATATGGGCACGGGTAATAAAGCAGGAAACTGCACTGAGAATGCTCGAAGAGCAGCGTAAAGTAAAGGTGCATGCACTGGAATCAAATCAGGCTGAAATGGAACACACAAGAGAGAATATAAAGATATGGAGGGCTAAACTGGACTCGTGGAAGACCAGCTCAAAGGAATACTTTTACGAACTCTTACACTTAGAGAAGGAACATACGCGTATTGACGCTTTAGTTGCGCATTATCATGAGCTCGAATCGCTTTTTAACTCTTTCGGCAAGGAAGCAGAGGTGTTGCAGATAAGGACTGAAGAAGAAGAAGCGGAAGCAAGTTTGAATGGCTTAAAAGAGGCGATAACCAGGGTGCAGGTGGAGCTTGGCGCTATTGAACGCAGTCATGAATCGAATCTGGAGACATACATAAACCACAGGATAAAGGAAGAAGTGTTGAAGGTAAGGAGAGACCAGATTGAAGTAGAGCTAAAAACGATTGAAGACGACCTGGAGAAGGTGAAGCAAAAGTTGAATGAGTTAGCTTCATTGAAGCGGAAAGCAGGAGAGAGAATAGCGACTGAAAGGAAACAGAGCGAGATAGAAGCGGAAATAAGTTTAGTAACTGCGAAGATAGAGGCACAGGGCAAGATACCAGAAGAGACAGAGGAGATATACGCGAATTATTCAAACTTATTTGAGGAATTGAAAGAGAAATCGAAGATAGTATCAGCGAATAAAAGAGAAGGGCTAAAGGAACTTGAATCAAGGAAAGAGGTCTGGCGTAAAGTGACTACCGATCTATTAGACTCTATTAACAGCTCTTTCCAGCGAATTATGGGCTCTATTGGTGCTACCGGCTTAGCACGGCTTCGGAACCCTGACGATATAGAGAATGCCGGCTTAGAACTCCTTGTGGGCTTCCGCGGTTCAACTCCTGTTCTGTTCGATTACTATACGCAAAGCGGAGGAGAGAAGACATCCTCGATAATGGCGTTCTTGCTCTCAATCCAGCAAATGCTTCGCTCGCCTTTCCGGGCGGTGGACGAGTTCGATATACACATGGACCCCAGGAATCGAGAAGAGATATATAAGATGATGCTTTCATCAATGAAAGATGCTGAATGCTTATTGATTACGCCAGGTCAGTTAACCGTGACCGATCCAGGCGTTCATGTAATCGTGGTGCAGAAGGCGTATGGTAAATCAGGAGTGAGAGAACTGAAATAAAGATATAAATATGGGACATCTCTTAATAGTTACATGAGCATCGCTGACGATATTGTAACTAACATCTTCATGAATAACAAAGAACTATCAGTCTTGCTAACGAAGGCAATTAAGCATAAACTCGGTATTAGCATCAGCGAATTCAGCGAGAAAGCGGGTATTCCCGCAAGCACGCTTTACAAAATACTATCCGGTGAGCGGGATCCAAACCTGCGAACCTTCCGCAGGATAATAGATACAATAAGGGAGATAGAACTGGGCTGTACGAAAAAGAACAAGTCAATTGCTGTTATTTGTGTGCGTGGTCTTTTAGACGACATAGACAGACCGAAACTAAACACAGGCACAGAGCCCGTGGACATCAAAGAATATGCAGTTACTACCATAGAAGAAGCGATGATAGTAGCAATACAAGCGGAAAAGGAAGGTGCATCTGGCCTTGTTTGCGCACCTATTGTCAGTCCAACAGTGGAGAAGATAGTTAATCTTCCTGTTACCACGATAAGGCCAAAGACAAGTGTGTCAAGGGCTATTGAACTCGCGGTGAAGAAGATAAGTTAGGATTGCATAAAGATAAGAGGTACATTTATATATGTATTTATTTATATTATCAAACTTGTAATATATAGATAGGAGAGAAAGAAATAGGAATGTGGTGGCGATGAGCGAAATTAAAGGGGTTAGTAAAGACCATTGGATGAGAGCTTACTTAAAGCGGGTGGCGAGTAAAGAAGGGCTATCCGCTGAGGAGATATACGAAGAAGAGAACGCACGACGAGCCCGTGAGGGTATTCCACTGTTGAAATTTAACTCCATAGGTCGTACGTTAAATACCTTTGGATACCCAAAAGCGGGTACGAGGAAAGATAAGCAGCCAGCAGAAGCGAAACCGGCAGCTCGCATAGGCGTGTTCCTGAAGGACGTGAAGCGGAAGGTGGCGAATATTAGCGAGCTAGTGAAAGAGGAGAAATTGTCGCATGTGGAGCAGGAGTTTATCTGGATGTATATAGAAGATTATCCAGAATCCCAGATAGCGGATATGTTGAACCTGAAGGATAGTGAATTGGGGGCAATAAAGCAGAAGTTGCAGGTATAATCACAAATAATAATACTGCCCCTTTTCCTTCTGCTCCCTGTCTTTTAACGATCCCAGCTTATTTATCCGTGGACGAAGTGTGCTTTCATCTCGTCTGA
>JAOZPO010000136.1 GCA_029932715.1 Halobacteria archaeon
AATAGAAACAAGCAGTGTTTACAACAAAGCAGCTCCATGTTCATCTATCTCGCCTGCTCTTATCCTCGTAGATGAGATCGTCATACCATCCGCAGCTTTTGCATGCTCTACTTTTACTATCTTTATATGCTTTTTCCCCCGTGCTTTTCTGAGTTTATTTATCTGCACCGCCACTTCGTACGTCTCTGGCGATATGACTATATAGTCAATATCCTCATCTAATGTGATGCCATACCGGTCATTTAACTCCACCGTTCTTACTTCCACACCATATTCTTTATTCATGTATCGGGTGACCCTCTCCGCTCTTACCTTATAAGGCAGTACCTCTCTGCTTCTACTGGCTCGTGCCATTTTATCTGATGTCACACCGATGCCTATTTCGCCGCCTTCACTCAGCTCGTATGCCTTCTTCAACAATCTTCTATGCCCGTCATGCAACGGGTCAAAGGTGCCGCCTATCACTACTTTCATATCTATATCCTGTTAGTTGCATCACGAAATCTACATCAGGTCATTCTTCACACAATACATTTAGAATCTTTCGCAATTTCAAAACTACCCTAACTGCCGTATTGTCAAAAACTCGTACCATCGGCTCCTTGCCCACCGCACCGAGGTCGTAGATTACATCGGGTAAATCTATTGGTAGCCCTCTCTTTCTTAACGCTTCGTTCACACCCCAATCCATTGTCGCTTCTCCTGCCGGTTCTTTCGCTCTATCGAATGAAGAAACAACCAAACCTGATCCTTTGCAGGCAGCTATCAATTCCGGTGTGTATTTCACGTTGATAGCACTTCTGTTCTCACCCGTGCGCTTCATCACCGCCAATATCATCCTTGCTACGTGACTGCTCACACCGAAATCAACCTCTCCTGCACGTATTCCATCCATAGTTGCTCGTATCCTGCCATCTACGGCGGCAACGCCATTCTTAGTCTCTGCATACTCTATCGCCATGCCTATGTTTGTTCCAACTTCTGGTATAATTCTCTCGAACTTTTTCGTACTTTTCAGCATCCTGACCGCTTCCTTTACGTTTTCCAGCACATAATACCTATCCGCATCTTCACGCAGTCTATACGCATGATTTACCACTACCAAATTGGATACAATGTCACCATGCGATATTGTATCACGCACAAACTCTTTTGCTCGTGTCGCGGCCGTCAATACCTCATTCCCTTTCGCCAGTTCCGCAGCTAATGCAGCAGAGAAAGAACAGCCAGCTCCGTGCACTACACGTGCCGCATTCACATATCTACCTCGTAACTCCTTAAAATCACCATTGTATATCAAATCCGTGGCTTTGCCCGCCTCTATTTCACGCTCCAGATGACCACCTTTTATGATTACTACCGGTGCACCCTGTTCATGTATCGCAGCCGCTGCTTCCTTCGCATCATCCAGCGTTTTTATTTGCAAACCAGAGATGGCACTTGCTTCCGGTACGTTTGGTGTTATAACCTGGCATAGTGGCAATAAATATGTAACGAGCGTATTTAAACTATCTTGTTCCATCAAAACACTACCTGAACCCGTTTTCATCACAGGGTCTAATACAAACGGCACGTAATGCTTTTTAAGCAGAGCGGCAACTGTCTTGATCATAAGTACAGAATACAACATACCTGTTTTTGCGTAATCCACAGCCATATCACCAATGATAGATTCAAGCTGCGACTTTACGAGTTTAACTGATACTTCTTGCATATCCTGCACGCCTGTGGAGTTTTGAGCGGTAATAGCACAGATTACTGAAGTACCACAAACGCCCAATGCGGAAAATGTTTTTATATCTGCCTGTATTCCCGCGCCACCACTGCTGTCTGAGCCGCCAATGGTCAGGACTCGTTCCCTGTTTTGTCGCATCTTTAATTAATAATCGCAGTGTTTATTCTAAATAAAGTACAATATTCTTTGGTGAATGTATCCTTTTGAAATAGCGGTTTTTTAAAGCCCTGGGTGGGACTTGAACCCGCGATCTCCACCTTACCAAGGTGGCGCATTACCACTATGCTACCAGGGCAATAATGAGAAAGAACATTACACTGCTTAGTTTTGAGATACGATTTTTATTTGTGTTATATATATCGTTATAGCCCAACCTTTATATAGAACTATACATATAAGAAAAAAGAGGTGAAAAGATACAGATGGCACAATTAGGTGGAACGCCTATATTGGTATTGAAGGAAGGTAGTGAGAGGACGAGAGGAAAAGACGCACAGAGCAGGAACATTCTCGCAGCTAAGACTATTGCCGGTGCTGTGAAGTCTACGCTGGGACCCAAAGGGATGGATAAGATGTTAGTGGATTCTATGGGTGATGTGGTCATAACAAACGACGGTGCAACGATATTGAAAGAGATGGACATAGAGCATCCCGCGGCGAAGATGATGGTTGAGATAGCGAAGACGCAGGATAACGAAGTTGGCGACGGTACGACAACCGCAGTTGTTGTTGGTGGTGAACTGCTGAAGAAAGCGGAAGAGTTGCTGGATCAGGATGTCCACCCAACTTTGATTGTAACCGGATATCGGTTAGCAGCGGAGAAATCATACGGGATATTGGAGAAGATGGCAAAGAAGATTAAGCCTAACGATACCGCTACGCTAAGGCAGATAGCAATGACTTCGATGACGGGCAAAGGAGCAGAGGTAGCAAAAGAGTTGCTGACCAACCTTGCGGTAGAAGCGGTAGAAGCAATAGGAGAGACAGGCGGCAAGATTGATACGGACCATATAAAGTTAGAGAAGAAGACGGGCGGAAGCAAAGAGGACACGAAGTTAATAAAAGGTATGTTGATAGACAAGGAGCGTGTACATCCTGGAATGCCCAAGCGCGTGGAGGGTGCGAAGATAGCGTTGGTGAACTCAGCTTTGGAGATAGAGAAGACAGAGGTAGATGCAAAGATAGAAATAACCTCGCCCGACCAGATGAAAGCATTCCTGGATGAAGAGGAAGTGATGCTGAAGAATATGGTGGACAAGGTAACAGGAAGCGGTGCGAACGTACTTTTCTGTCAGAAGGGAATAGATGACATGGCACAGCATTACCTCTCAAAGGCGGCTGTACTTGCAGTGAGACGAGTAAAGGAAAGCGATATGAAGAAGCTCGCAAGCGCTACGGGTGGCAAGGTATTGACAACATTAGAAGAGATCAAGGCCGATGACCTTGGAAAGGCAGGGCTGGTAGAGGAGCGAAAGGTAGGCGGAGATGAGATGATATTCGTGGAGGATTGCGATAACCCGAAATCGGTATCTATACTACTACGTGGCGGTACAGAGCATGTAGTGGACGAGTTGGAAAGAGGCATGAACGACGCAATAAGGGTGATTGGATGTGTAATGGAAGACGGTAAGTATGTAGTGGGCGGAGGAGCAACAGAGATAGAGCTTGCATTGAAGCTGCGTGAGTATGCAGCAAGCGTAGGTGGGAGAGAGCAACTGGCAATACAGGCATTTGCAGATGCAATTGAAGTTATTCCGAGAGCGCTTGCAGAGAATGCGGGTCTTGACCCCATAGATATGCTTGTCGCGCTCCGGTCTGCACATGAATCGGGAGACAAGAATGCGGGTCTTGATGTGTACATGGGGAAGGCGACAGATATGCTAAAAGCGAAAGTAATTGAACCCCTGAGAATAAAGACACAAGCAATAAGCTCGGCAATGGAATCAGCGACTATGGTCCTGAGGATAGACGATGTAATTGCATCTGGAGCTGCCCAGGCACCAGCAGGAGCAGGAGGAGGTATGCCACCAGGCGGCGGTTATCCAGGAATGGGTGAGGAATACTAATTTTTTCCTCTCTCTTTTTTTTATTTTTTCGCTTGAATTGAAAATAAACAGGCTAAAAATTTTTTCTTTTTATAATGTGTATGGAGAAATAGGGTGATGGATAAAAATGGCAAGAGTAATAGGCATTGATCTTGGAACCACAAACTCGGAAGCGGCTTTTGTGGATG
>JAOZPO010000137.1 GCA_029932715.1 Halobacteria archaeon
AATACACAATTGCAAGAATTAAAATCCATGAGACCTGAATTCCCTGAAATAACGAGGCGAACGGGCCTAAATAAATTATCTCAACGTCCAATTGACTCTGTATTTAAAGAAATAGAAGCAAACACACCAGAAGAAGTTCCCATAGCCAAAGTAAAACCAGACCGAAGAGAACTCGGTGAAATACTGATGGGCGAAATATTATGATTAACCGGAGAAGAGCAGTTAGAAGTTTACCGCGCAGTGATTGATTTTGTTAAGTCGCGGCTTGAGAAAGCCGGAAGCGTTCCAAAGCAAGCGAAGAAGAAAGGAGTGGATATAGGCGTAGAGGCTATTTTGCGTGAAATTGACGTAAGCGAATTAAAACAGTTCCATGATGATTATATTGGTGAAGCAGAGTGCGGTTCGCAGGAGGAGACGAGATACGTTGAGTTTGCAGTAATGAATGTGATACTCATGATTCCTGAGGATGTAAGAAAGATAAAAAATAGAGAACGTTTATAGCAGGTAATAAAAGAGAAAGAAATTCCACATTGCAAAACTAAAAATAGAAGATATAAGATTATTTACGCTGCGGAATGAATGAGCGAACCGGAAAGGATAAAAAAGGACATTGCTCTTTTTGAGAAGAGCATAACAGAACTGAGCGCGCAATCACGCAATGACAATGCGGAAGAGGTGGTAGAGCTTGCCACTGCTTATTTTGTGGATGCGAAATATTATCTTGATAAAGGCGATTACTTCACTGCCTTTGGCTGTATAAACTATGCTCATGGGCTAATAGATGCGATAAAAAAGAGATACATAAAACTGTGATCTCCTGATTCCACCTCTTCAATCTAATTATGTCCTTTTCGCACTGCGGAACGAGACAGCTATTGCAAACCATACAATAAATGGCACCGCTACTCCGCTTACCCCTATTGAATACACGACCATCTGCGCAAGCATGGAGCCATAGACATCCATAGGATAATGTGCCACGAGATCGAGAACGTGCAGAAGGAATAGAATTGGCATACCTATTGCAAGCATCTCCAGTCGCCGCCTCAGCGCTAAATCAGGCGTTGCTATCGCTAACGCTACTAACGGCACCAAATTGAAATTTATAAGGTAGCCACTCTCCTGCGCGACATGAGAAAAACTGATGTCTATAAGTGGTGCCGGGCAGCCCATCGCGAGTAGAATGGGTCTCGCACAGAAGAAAATAGCACTCTGGTAGAACTCTCCGAGGTAATACCAAACAGCTAATAGCGCCGCGGCGACAGTTAAGAAAGCGATCAAGAAGACCAGTATTTGCTTTTTAGTCAAACTTAAAATATCGCATTTATCGTCCACTTTCCTTTCTTTTGCACTTTTTCTCTTATCCCCCTTCGACATCCGTCACCCCTACCTTCAGCCATAACAGAAATAATACGACCACAAATATGATAAAAGAAGCCTGCCACAGATACACGTGCATAAACTCGAACATATTAGGATTGTGCATACCAACAAGAGTCAATATAAAAATGCGAACGATGTTTATCGCATACAGGCACGGCACGCCGACTAAGATACCCAGACTTTTCTGCTTTCGCGTTGCCGGATATGCCAATACACAGGAGCAATAAACGATACAGGAGAAAATTGCGGTGCATTCATCTATTATCTCTATTGAGTAACCATTGATTGATAACACCGCTCCTCTCGTCACCACGTCCATCCCAATCAAAGAGAAAATAGCGCTTAAGATCAACGTGATTACGCTCTTCACGTGTAGCATTATCCCCGATCCACTAACGGTTATGGAATAATAGACCATATAAAATGCGAAACAAAGACCTAAGAACAGAGCCACGTACTTTATCGCTTCCCTGTTCTCTTCTACTTTTTCGCGCACCGTGGTCAAAATGCTACTTTCGCACTCTTGTCTTTTCCCTTTTACCCTTGTTCGCGCTGTCATGTCATAAAAGTTATCTATGAGGCAAAAACTAAAAAGAAGACAGTTTTATCTACGTCTTCCTTTCATACCTATCAGAGCAACCAGGCTCAGCAGTCCAGCCAAAATCGCAATACCCACTGGCAGAAGTAATGGCACTTCTGACGGCTGTCTGACCTTTGTTATTGCCGATTTGTTTATTGGCTCGGTCTCATTAGTAGTCAAGATAGCGGTGTTGCGTATTATCGTTCCACCAGGCACAAAGGCATTTATTGTGACTTTAAAACTTGCAGCTCCTTTATCGCCTGGTGCCAGCGTGCCTATGTCCCATATCAGCGTGTCATTCACTGGATAATAGGTGCCATTGTCACTATCCGCCGCATCGGTTAGTGTATCGTCATTTAAGCACATGCTCTGCAATACGTAAGTGGTGTTCGCAGGTATCGTATCTGTTATCACAGCGTCCGTAAGCGTCCCTGTTCCGCTATTGCTATACTGCACCGTGTAACTGAGCGTATCATTTGGTGAAGCAAAGCTCTTATCCACCACCTTGTATGCAGACAGCTTAAACGTTTTCTGCACTATAACAGTCGTAACAGCAGAAGCGTTCTTCGGCTCTGTCTCATTACTGTCTATCGTGGCTGTATTCGTTAGTATCGTTCCATTTAGAAGATAGCCGTGAACAGTGACATTAAACGATTGCGTTCCCGAATCACCTATGGGCAAGTTGCCTATGTCCCAGGTAATCTCGCTATCTCCCTCTACCCCGCCATTCGATATGCTGTCAGGAACCAAAGAAGTCCCTGCGGGTATCTTATCGGTTAAGACGACTTCTGTAAGGTCTACGTTATCATCGTTCCTATAAGTTATTGTATAGCTTAGCACGTCGCTGCGGTTGCATACCCTTTTACTGACTTCCTTAGAGATGCTGAGCGATGGCACTAATTCCCTTCGTATCTTCTCTCGTATTGATTCCGGGAACTCTTTCCACGTTGGAGCTTCCATGTAAAATCCTGAATGATTGGTTGGTTCAAGTGAATAATTCAACCTGACCAAGAAATCCCTGTTATATGGCTCAGCATAGTTATAAGGCATCGCACGAGTTTGGTCTTCTTCCTTGATGTCAACACCGAGTACGTTCACCTCGTCAAAACAGCCTTTAAATATCGCATCATCCCTCGCTTTATAGGTTGCATCTACGGCTGCCTGAGGTACCTCATAGAGTCCGTCGCGTATCCAGTTTGGCCGCCCATCTGATGATATATCTATTATCTGGCGGACATTCGAACTGGTAATCCCTCTTGCGACGTAATCCGTTAAGGTTTCATTCGCTAATATGAACGCCTCTGCCATTGGGGTATGGTCTTTGGGCTGTGGAATAGCCAGTATCGTGTCAGCGATGGAGTTGGCAACGGTCTGATTCGTGATCCTGGTGAGTGGAACTTCAATATTAGCGTAATAAGGGCCTGAAAATGGATTAGGACCCCTAAAAGGCGGGAAATAGCCGAACATGATTACACAAAGCGAGATGTTACCATTCTGGGGAACTACCGATGAGTTTGATATGGCACTGGCATATCCTTCCAACTGTATGGTATAGTCCTCAGGGCTAATGCTATTAGACCCATCCATTAACAAGAACAAATCCACTTCTTCCGCTGCTGTGCTTACGCCCGCTAAGGCAATAGTAGCAATCACTAAAACCACCGCTAATAATATCCCTCTTCTCTTCATTTCATCCTCCTTTTTTATATGTTATTGCTCTATGATAATTACAGATTATATTCACATATTATATTCTTTTCGGGTACATTTCCTGTGGAGATTGCATGTGTTAATACTATGGGTTATGAACTCTGTGACCTGGCTACTCAGTGGGTTTTAGTGCCAGCTAGTTGCATAACAAGAAAAAATAAATTATTGACAGACGCAGATTAACACAGAAGAAAGCAGCAATGTCGTTAACCCCTTTATTCAACAAAAGAAAGAAAAAATTATACGTTATAATACATAAAAAAGGGGAAAAAAAGTTTGTTTGCTCCTGCTACTT
>JAOZPO010000138.1 GCA_029932715.1 Halobacteria archaeon
GGGATAGATAGAGCACGTAATTACTAAACTCGCCCCAATGAGTTAGCATTTTAAATAAACGCATATAATCCCGTAATGACCTATAACAACACATTTTCGAGACGGCACATATTGCACTGGTTTATTTTTTTTGCCTGTGTAAATCAGTGTTAATCTGTGTCCTGTATATTTTTTATATGTCTTATGGTTGGCTATACTTGACCGAACACACACGAGAGACGATACTTGCACTTATGAAGCACCCTTACAAATAACTTCTGCAAAACTCTACATTCCTGCCCAGCTCTTCGTAATCCATTTCGTCCTTATTTCTGTTACGCCAGAAAGTCTCTATCAGCAGATATTTACAGCTCGTTCGCTTCAAAAGCGTGAATACCGCATCGAAATCCAAGTCACCTCTACCAAAGGATAAATGGTCCTGCTTATCGGTAAGACAGCAATCATGCAAATGCACAACCAGTATTTTCGCACCACAGTTCTCTATCCAGCGCTCGATATAATCCAGATAACTGACTCGTTTCTGTACATCCTTGCTCAGCAGCTCTGCCATTATCGCATGTCCTACATCAAAGGTGAAATACAAATTTGGTAACGAAAGAGCTTCCAGTATCAGGTCTGACCATTCAAAACTAACCAGATCATTCTCTACGCTTACTACTATACCTGATTCAGACGCCATTTCTGTTATCGTCCGGCATCTTCCGAGTCCTTCTTCTATTATCATCTGCCGCACTTCCTCAAGCTTAAATGTGGACAGTCTCGGATGTAAGTGGAAATTGTAGTACAGCGAAACAGGCAGGAACTCGGCGGAAAAATCCATGCACCGCTTCAAAACTGCCATACTCGCATCCGCCAATTCTTCCCTTGGGTGTGCCACCGCAATATCAAGCGGAGAATGGAACGCGATTTTCAAGCCACAGTCCTCTAATAAACGCTTCATATCTCGCCGCTCTGCATCGTGCATGCAATCAGGCAATGGATAATCCAATGAAAATTCGAAATAGTCCAGCTCGAGCTTGTACAGCTCTTTTAGTGTACTATCGAATGGTCGGTTGCCGTACCATACAGGAGCACCTAAAAGAACGTCCATCTGTTATTACCTCACGAGTTCTTTAATGGCAAAATAGGGGATAGAACTTTCCCGTTTTTATTCATTCTAATCCCTTATTGCCTATTTATTCCTTCCTTTTAACAATCAATGTTAAGCCATCACGTGCGAGAATCACCACTTTCTCGCCTTTTTCTATCTCGCCTGTCTGTGTTCGTGCATTCCAGATTTCGCCTCGTGTCTTTACCATGCCTTTCTCTTCGCTTATTTCCGTCTCTGCTTTCGTTACCTTCCCGATAAGTTCTTCACCACCTACTTTTATCCTTCTCTTCCTCGTCTTCAAGACCGCAGCAACTGCGAACAGGAAAAAAGCTGCGGATGCTCCTGCGATACCCAGTATAGTCAGTAAAAACCCTCTGAACCACTCGGGATTGAATAGTAAAGGCTCCTGTGGTAGCAGCAAGGCACCTATTATCAGGCATACCACCCCACCTGTGGTTAGTATTCCAAAGGTAGGTGTTAGTGCCTCGGCAATGAATAAAATAACAGCAATAGCGATTAAAAGCAGGCCAAAGATATTCACATCGAAGAGACCCATACCGTATAATGCTAAAATCATGCATATTGCACCTATCATCTCAGGTACGTAAGTTCCGGGCGACATGAACCCGAATATCAGCCCGTATAGACCAACCATAAGGAGTATAAACGCTATTTGCGGGTTACCAAGCAGTTTTAATACAGAAGACCGCGTACTCTTATGCTTTATGTATAACGAAGCATCTTTTGTCGCTAATGTCCTGTTTCCACCGCGTACACTTACTGTCTGCCCATCCACAGCGTTTAAAAGTTCGGTCTCGTCCCCGGCAATGAGGTCGATTATTCCTCTCTCCAGTGCTGTATTCTCATTCAGCACATCGTTATCAGTAACGAACCGCTTTGCCTGCGTTGTATTCCTACCCCTTGAGGCGGCTATGCTCTCCACATGCCCGGCGTAGAATTTTATCGTCTTATTATCCGCGGTCTTTCTGCCACCTATGCCCACAGTAACCGGCATTGCCGCTCCTGTTGTCGTTCCGTGTGACATAGCAGCAATATTACCGGAAACGAGTATAAAAGAGCCAGCAGATGCTGCTATCGCGCCTTTTGGCGTTACATACGTAATAACCGGCGTTTGCGAATTCAAAATCGCTTCCGTTATTTTACGTGTGGAATCTACAACCCCTCCCGGTGTATCGAGTTCGAGTAATACCGCTTCTGCGCCTACTTCGTCCGCTTCGGTTAAGCCCTCCACAATGTCTAATGCGGTGCCTTCTGTAATCATGCCTTCTATTTCCAATACGTAAATTACGCTTTTAGTGCCGTTGCTCACTCCCTCAGAGTAGACGATAAAGGCAAGTAGAACGAGTACGATAAGTATCCCGGGTAAAAGTTTAGGTGTCATCGTTGACAGCACACAATAAATAAGCTATATGTCTTTCAGCATTAAAATGTATAAGATATGCTACGGGGATGATAAACAGGGAAAATGTTTACAGACTGTGATTTTGCACTCGATACTCTTGTGCGGAAGATGAAGAAGCCAGGACTTGGCTGTATCGTCTCCTTTATCGGTATCGTGCGGGCTGGTAATGCAATAAAAGGTATGGAGATCGCAATGGACGAAAAGAAGGTGAAGACAGAGCTGGAGAGCAGGAAAAGAGAAGCACTGGCGAAGTTCGAGATTGAATCAGTGGAGATCGTGCACCGGAAAGGTTCGTTAGACGTGGGCGATAGCATCGTGGCTATTTTAGTGGGTGCGGGGCACAGAAAAGATGCGTTCAGGGCTTGTGAGTATTTGATAGATGTGCTGAGGGTAAGCGAGTCTATAAGAATGAAAGAATTGAAATGAGCTGTTGAATTATGTCAATCAAGGCGCTGGAAATGGGTGGAGAGGCAATAGAAGTGAGTATACAATAGTTTGTAATACGAGTGGTAGCGGCAATTCAGTAGTTCACGCCGCAGATTCCTGGTGGTATTTCTTCAGGAACATTGGTAAAAATTCCTGGGATGCCTACAGGCAAGGCGCCTCTTAGCGGGTATCTTGTTTCGTTTTATAATTTCCTTTTAGGCGCGGTAGGGATTATCGCAATGATGATGCTTGTCTACGGCGGGTTCAGGTATATGACTTCTGCGGGCAATCCAACGGGCGAGGCAAAGGATATTTTTTATTCCGCTGTTATCGGCTTGTCTCTGGCGCTTCTTTCTTACTTGATTGTAAGCACAATAAACCCGGAACTTCTTTTTACTAAAGAACCGGGTATGTCTGGATATACCCCTCATCCATATTCCGGCAGCGCCAATCTCCCGCCTCCATCCTGCGCGTATAATAGCGGTGAGGGTTTTGAAGAATCAGTATCTACTGATCGTTGCCGATGTATTGGAGATCCAGATCAAAATCAAGCGCCAGAAGATATAGATTGCGAGATTTTGGATAAACAAGATTTTACATCCGGCTGGTGCGGTTATGATATTTTAAATTGCGGTAAAAAAATTGAAGCCAGCGATATAAGCAAAGACTGCAAATACAGATTAAAAGATCTTGCTACTAATGAATTCAAGAAGCTCGGAGACGGCAAAGCCGTTGTGGGCGAATATTTCTGCGCTTATAATTCTACTCCTTATGCTGAAACTATTGATCCCGATCTTACTGATGATGTAGATATTCCGCCTAATCAAGATTGTGTTAATGCATGCACATCTACTTATCTTAATAATTGCGACAATATCTGCAAGACAGTTGTTGGAAATAAAGCTGGCAATTGCAGTGGTTGCGCTAAGAAAGAATTTTGCTGTCTCCACGCGGAATTGCGAGCGTCTGAATATTTAACAGGGATAGGAGATGATAATTGGGGAACAAAGGATGAG
>JAOZPO010000139.1 GCA_029932715.1 Halobacteria archaeon
CCAATTTTTCCACAGACCTGATGCTTTCAATCGTATCATAGAGGTTGTTGTAATTCAGAACTATGATATAAACGGAAGGCTCTATTTTACTTATACTGTGCATAGAACCAATCCCCGGGCTTGTTGCATCTTTCATTATCCCCTTTTCCGTTTATTCTCTTTAGCATGATTATCTTGTCGTGATGAAATGATTAAATAATCTCTCAAAGCTCCTCTCCAATCCCTCATCTTCAATCCAAGACCTTCGAGTTTTCTATTACTCAGCGCGGAGAAGGGAGGTCGCCTTGCCAATCTCTCCACCGTATCTGATTTTATAGCTTTCACTTCAACCTCCCATCCCAGGATATCGAAGATCGTTCTCGTGAATTCGTACCAGTTACAGTAACCGCCGTTGACCATGTGGTAAACTCCTGACTCAGGTTTGAGCGCTAAAAAACGCTTCAGCATAACCGCAACATCTCTGGCATACGTGGGGCTCATGAAGACATCATCAACCACCCTGATCTCCTCATCCTTCTCCGCTTTCTGAATCATGAACTCAACGAAGTTCCCGCCTTTTCCCCTCGCTCCCACATTCCCATAGAGGCTTGCCAATCTTATGATATAGTAATCTCTGGAATAATTCCTTGTGAAAACCTCTCCCACGTACTTACTCAACCCATAGACATTTATCGGATTCGGGACATCCTCTTCCAGGTAAGCCCCACCCTTGGCGCCGTCGAAGACGTAATCCGTGCTGATGTATATATCTAATGCACCCACCTCGTTACAAAACCTGGCAAGGTTCAGAGCGCCTATGGCGTTTACTCGAAGAGCTTCCTCAACCTCTGCTTCTGCATCATCAACCCTGACGTAAGCGGCTGTATTGACCACTACATCTGGCTTCAAGTCCATCAAGATATCCAAACTATCGTTATCGGTAACATCCAGATCGTTATGCGTTAAAGGCATCACTTCCTCTCCGAATACTCTTACCAGCTCACTTCCCAGTTGGCCATTCGCGCCTATTATCGCAATCTTCATCTAAAACGTCTCCCCCATCTCTAAAAGCTTCTTCAAGTCCGGCCACACCCTATCTCGCTGGGAGAGTACCGGGTCATCATCCGGCCATGAGATATTCACATCTGGGTCGTTCCAGATCAGTCCTCTCTCATACTCAGGAGCGTAAAGATTGTCAACTTTATATATGACTTCGGCAACTCCACTCAATACAAGGAAGCCATGGGCAAAACCACTCGGAACGTAAAGCAGATGCCTGTTGTATTCCGAGAGGATAACGTCCACATATTCACCGAAATTTTGCGACTTCCTTCTCAGATCGACCGCAACATCATACACCACTCCTCTAACGCATCTCACCACCTTGGCTTGAGCATAAGGTTCCTTCTGGAAGTGCAATCCCCTTAAAATGCCGTGCTTCGATCTGGAGTGGTTATCCTGAACGAATTCGCCTTTTATTCCCGCTTTTTCAAACTCTTCTTTCTTGTAGCTCTCCATAAAAAATCCTCGCTCATCCTCAAAGACCTTTGGCTTTATCAATATAGCATCCGGGATACCCAACGTCTTAAACTCGAATGACATTCCTACCACTCCAATTTCCAGGGTGTTGGATGCAAAATTTTTTCATCTGTCAAAGGCTTCCACCACTCCTCATTTTTTACGTACCATTCAATTGTCTCTTTTAACCCTTCCTCAAATTTGTGTCCTGGCTTCCAACCCAATTCCATTATCTTAGAAGAATCCAGACTGTACCTGATGTCATGCCCCGGTCTGTCTTCTACAAATTCTATTAAATCTTCTTTGCCCATTTTGTCCATGATTTCATTGACAACCTCCAAATTGCTTCTCTCCTCTCCACTTGAGATATTATATATTTCTCCTCTCTCTCCCTTCTCTAAAATAGTATTTATTGCCTCGCAGTGGTCCTCAACATAGATCCAGTCCCTCACGTTCTTACCAGTTCCATAAACCGGTATCTTCATATTTAACTCAGCCCTGATTATTGCCTTGGGAATTAACTTCTCCGGGTATTGATATGCCCCATAGTTATTTGTGCATCTCGTAATTACGGCATTTAAATCGTAAGTTCTTACATAAGCCTGAACTAACAGATCGGCAGAAGCTTTACTCGCTGAATATGGAGAGGAGGGCTTTAACATATCGCCCTCCTTAAAAGAGCCTTTTTCTATATCCCCATATACCTCATCCGTGCTTACATGAACAAACTTTGCCTCGGGATTGGCTTTCCGTATTGCTTCCAGTAATGTGTAAGTGCCGATTACATTGCTCTCAATAAACGCATAAGGATTTGATATGCTTCTATCAACATGCGTCTCCGCAGCAAAGTTCACTATTGCATCCTTCCCTTTTACAACTTCTGCCATTAACTCATAATCGCAAATATCCCCTTTAACAAATCCGTAATCTGAATCTTTTAAATTGTTCTCGTTAGAGCCGTATTTTAAAGCATCAACCACAACGATGTCTGCTTTGTCAGCTACATACCTCACAAAATTGCTTCCTATGAACCCCAATCCACCAGTTACAAGTATCTTCATTTTTATCACCCAACGATTTCCGAGTGGTCGCCCACAATTAGTTTCCTGCCATTTGGCAAATCTGCCTTCCTTTTTATCTTTACCTCCTTCCCTATCAAACTTTCAATAATTCTCCCGCCTCCTATTATCTCTGATTTTTCCATTACAATCGAATCCTCAATCTCGGTATCTTCTATTATACATTCCTTTCCTATGCTCGTATAAGGTCCTACATAAGAATTTCTTATCAGGCAATCTCTCCCAATTAGAGATGGTCCTTTAACAGAGCTATCTTTAATCTCTACCCCTTTTTCGATGATAGCCCTTCCGATTATTTTTGTGCTTTCTGCATTTCCCTCGCTTCTTGTTTGAATGTCATCTAAGATCAATCTGTTAGCTTCAAAAATGTCTTCTGGTTTCCCTGTATCTTTCCACCACCCATTTACCTTTGTCCAACCCACCTCGTAGCCGTTATCAATGAGCCATTGAATCGCATCCGTAATCTCAAGCTCATTTCGCCACGAGGGTTTTATGCTCTTACAAGCTTCTAATATGGCTGTTTTGAAGAAGTAAATGCCAACCAGAGCAAGATTGCTTGGTGGAACTTCTGGTTTCTCAATAAGTTTTTTGATTGTTCCATCTTCGTTAATATCAGCAACTCCGAATTGCTCTGGATTTTCAACTTCGGTGAGCATTATGCTCGCATCATAATTGTTTTCTTTAAACTTTTTGGCGTGTTCCGCAATTCCTTCTCTCAAAATATTATCCCCTAAATACATGACAAAACCTTCATCTAAAAAATCTTCGGCAACGAGTATCGTATGGGCTAACCCTCTTGGCGCATCCTGATAAATAAAATCAATCTCAGCATCCCAATTTTCGGATTCCACCGTCTCTATAACTTGCTCTTTGTTTGGACCTACGATAATTCCTATCTCCTTTGCACCAGCTCCAATTACATCTTCAATAGCATAAAATAGTATTGGCTTGTTTGCAACGGGGATTAACTGCTTTTGCTGCGAGTATGTAATTGGGCGTAGTCTTGTGCCGTATCCTCCAGATAGTATTAATCCCTTCATTTCTATACCTCTTCTTTCATTCTTGCCCTACTATTAAAGTTCTCAGTAATTATTTCCTCATAAGTAGATTTAGTTAAGCTCACATATAAATCCATTCTCAGTCAATCCGTTTTCCAAATACGCCTCTGCTCTTTCCCGGATATTCATACCTGTAATCACCCCAAACCCCAGGCGTTCGCTTCGCAGTACTTCTTCTTGTATTACTATTTCACCAAAGAGCTCTTGTAATACGGACAGCATGCTCAATCTTGACAAGGCTATCAAAGGACCGGAATCGGAAACAACGATCATAGCATCTTTTTCAGCGTCTCAATGTCTTCTTC